>JBCCSR010000434.1:0-5355 GCA_039199865.1 Bacteroidota bacterium | reverse complement strand
TTTGAAGGCAGTATTCTCAAAGCGGGTACTGCCTTCAAACATCAAATAGGCGCGATCCGTGATCGATAAAGTTTCTTGTACATTGTGGTCGGTGATGAGAATACCAATATTTTTGGTTTTTAGCTTGGCAACAATATACTGAATGTCTTCCACCGCAATGGGATCGATCCCGGCAAAGGGTTCATCCAACAAAATGAAACTAGGATCGGTGGCCAATGCTCGGGCAATTTCGGTTCGCCGCCGTTCTCCTCCCGAGAGAGTGTCTCCCCTACTTTTGCGCACCTTTTCCAAGCTAAACTCACTAATCAGGCTCTCCAATTTTTCTTTTTGTTCTTGCCTCGACAAATTGGTCATTTCCAAAACAGCACTAATGTTGTTTTCTACACTCATTTTTCGAAACACCGAAGGCTCTTGTGGAAGATAGCCAATGCCCTTCTGAGCTCTTTTGTACATGGGCAAAGTCGTAATGTCTTCCTTTTCCAAAAAAACACTGCCCTCATTAGGTTTGATAAAGCCAACCACCATGTAAAAAGTAGTGGTTTTCCCCGCTCCGTTGGGGCCGAGTAGCCCCACGATCTCTCCCTGATGGACATTGATCGATACCTTCTTAACCACAGTTCGATTGCCATAGACTTTTACCAAATTGTCAGATCTAAGTACCATATTTATGTTTTTCTAATCCCTACGGCCAATGCTATTGACGAGCGTTGAGCGGTCTTTTATCGGGGTCTTCCCGACATTCTATCCCAGGACTTTCCTACTGTTGAACCAAGGACTCCAATGAAATCGTGCTCTCTACTTCCCAGCTGGCCCGCAATTCCTCAATGGACCGGCTAAATCGCCTTTCTGGCTGTTCTTTCCGGTCATAGTTTCCCGTATCCCAACGCTGATTGTTATTGCGATCTTCGATAATACTCAGCGAATAATTACCGGGAGGTAAGGCCGTGTAGGTCTTTTGAAAGATGCTATCTCCCCCCACATAAAATTCATCGACTAAGTTATCGTTTTTAAAAAGCAGTTGCAAAACAAAATATTGTCCCTGAGGGATTTTTTCTATTTTCAATTTAATATCTCCGAATTCACTACGTTCCGATACTTTATAATCTTGGCGAATACTATCTTGGTTTTTTAAGCCATAAATATCGGTCAAGGCATTGGGTAAAATGAGTAATTCGTAATTGGTTTTTTCTTTCCACGGATACTGCAAATTTAAAGCGCGCCGATCAGTACTGTCCATCTCCAAGTCCAGTGGAATGAGGGTCTTGACTGTATCTTCGAAACATTGAATTAAAGCCGTATCAATCTGAGTTAATGGATGATTGAAGGGCCAGCGAATGGCCTTCGTCGGATTGAGATTGATTGCCTGAGGGCTGGCAGTTTTACCCGCTTTTAACTGAGTATTTTCCATAAATGCAGCCTTCTTGCTGGCCGTCAATACAAGGGTATCCACAAGGGTATCCACGGGAACGTACAAGGGCCAGCTCTGATTATCTGCCAATTGATACCACAGCTGTAGACTGTCCTCATCAAACTGTTTGATGTAGGGAACGGAATCCTGATAAAGTAGTTGAACTTTTTCTGGTGAGTCATTGAAGACCAGGTTAACAAAACCGTAAGTACTGGTATCTTTTTTGAGCAAACGGAGTCTTGCCTGTTCGCTAAAGAGCTGGAGCTCGATCATCGTCAAAGCCGAATCTGGCAAAATTATCGGTGCTTCCCGAAAGGCAATTTTCTCTGATTCTGAATCAAATAGATAGTTAAAATTGTTGTCGACCAAACCAAAGACCTTGAAGGTATCTGATTTGACATTTTCAATTTTAAACATTCCTGATTTATCGGTTCTCGCAAAATAAAAAGGCCTTTCCGTTCGGACCACGGTATCCGACAAATTATCGTATAACATCAAGAGGACATCCGCGACGCCCTCGTTGGTCGATGCATCAACAATTTTCCCCTTCACTTCTAGGGAATCGATATAATCCCCCGTAGAGAAAACGAATCGTAAATCTTCTACTACATTTCCCGCATTCAAATCCTTGACCGATTTACCAAAATTAATGGTGTAGGTAGCCTCGGAACGTAGGATTTCTTCTTCATGAAAATTGAAACGGACTTTCTTTCCTTTCAATTTCACTTCTGGATTAAATTCTAAGGGAGGAGAAACGACAATTTCTTTATAGGTATTTTCTAGCTTGAGCCATTCATCAAAGACCAATTCGATGGTTTGTTTGGTAAAACGAGTTTGGAGATTGGGGGTAGAAGCGGCGCGATCCAAAATCGGTGGCGTTTTGTCCTCGGGGCCACCCGTCAAGGTTCCCGGTTGGGCACAGGCGTAGAAGAGGCAGGTTAGTGCACAAAGCAAGAGGACCGTCTTCCAGTTTTTCCACAACATCCAGATCATTTTTGTTGAATAGGGATCGTAAAAATAAACGAATAATATGGAGTATAGATATTGTGGAGCTAAAAATTAACGAATGAAGTCAGGCCCTACAACAATCCCGTGCTCTCCAAAGAAAACACGGGATCAATTATTCTACTTGCGATAATTCTTTTGTAGCTACTGGTAGATGACTTTTTCTACAAAGACCCGATCTCCCTGGGTCACCGTTATAAATACAGTTCCCTTGGCCAAATTGCTGAGATCAATTGTTTGTTCGAAAAGACCATCCAATTGAATTTCACTATTCAAAGCCATTTTACCAGCCACATCGTAGACCTTCAGCTGAGTTGGGCCTTCGGGACCAGCAAAGCGAATGGTCAATTGATCACTGGTAGGATTGGGGAAAGCAGTGAAGACTTCGAGTTGTAAACTTGTACTTTGAGTCGTACTTTGGGGTTCCTCTCGCGTTTCACTTTTCGTTTCACTTTCTCCTTTGAGCTTAAACCGAACGGGAATGTTCATCATCACATTCACCGCTTTACCATTTTGTTGGCCTGGCCACCACGCCTCCTCCATGCTATTGACGACGCGCAATACCTCTTCATCACATCCTCCTCCAATGGAACGTATGATCTTAGGACTCTGGATTTCACCTGCTTTGGTGACCACAAACTGGGCGACAACGATGCCTTCTATCCCGTTTTCTCGGGCTTTTTTAGGATACTTAATATTTAAGTAAATGTACTCTAGCAATTTCTTTTGGGCACACAATTGTCGATCCTCTTTTTCAGCAATATTCTCGCAGCCTTTGATTTGCGGCATTTGCTCGGCCAATTTGAAAATTTCCATGTCTCCCACGCTTTCCGATCCTCTTGCAGGAGCCTGTTCCGCTTTTTCGGTGCTTGCCGGATTGGTTGCTCTTTCCTGACCCGCAAGTTTGAAGCGTACTGGAAGATTGAAATAGACGTCCACTTTTTCTCCGTTTTGTTCGCCAGGGATCCATTTGGGCATTTGCTTAACAATATCCAAAACGGCTTCATCACATCCTCCCCCAATGGACCTTACAATCTCAGGTTTAACGACATTGCCCTCCGTATCTACGATAAAGCGGACCACGACAATGCCTTCTATCCCATTTTCTCGGGCTTTTTTGGGGTATTTGATGTTCTGGTAAACAAACTCAAGCATTTTTTGATCTGCACATTTCTTATAGTCAATCTCTCCTTCATTAGGTTCACAACCGGGAAACTTGGGCATCTTTTCTACGACTTGGAAAACTTCTCCTTGAGCACCCGACGCGCCCTTACTCGCTCCATCTTCCATAAAAAGAATTCGATCTCCATCCGTAAGCTGAATGACAAAAGGGATGTTGGTTTTTTGAATGATTTGATCCACTATTTGTACCAACTCCCTCCGATGTTGGGGATGCTGATCTGCAAGGAGCATACAGGCCTTTAGCAATCGTTGCTTCGCCTTTTTCCGCTCGTCAAGTTCTACAGAAGCATTTTGATAATCTGCGACTAAAGTATTGACTTGTTGTTTGATTTTTTCCGGATCAAAATCTTGAGTACTGATCGAAGCCCTCAACTGTTCCCATTGCCCTTTACCAGCATCTGGCTCGGTTGCAAAGGCCAAGAGCAAAACAGCAGCTAGAGGCAGCAGGGGTAGGTATTTAATGAGTGCCCGACGCGGGGATTTGTTCTTCATCATCATGTCAAAACGTTTTTTTAATTGTGAATGATTAAAATTATTCGCCAAGGCAATCGAGTATCCGGATTGAAATTGCCTTAACAACAATTGGCCATATTGTTTCTTTTTTGTGTTTTGTAAAACCTCGGCATCCGCCAGGTATTCGTGAACGTTACGAAGCGAACGTTTATATAAAAAAATCAGTGGACTGCACCACATCAGGATGCCCAAGATTTCGACAAACAAAATATCATAACTGTGCCTGCCCTGGATGTGGGCCAGTTCGTGCGCCAAAATTTTAGCTTCATCTTTTTGCTCCAAGTCGACTTTCTGACTCATATACAAAGTATTGAAGAAGGAAAAAGGAAGATGGTGGGACTGAGTTTTGACTACTTTATACCCCTCTTTCCATTGCTGTCGGCCTCTCCGCCGCATCCGTTCAATTTGCCAAAAGCCAAAGACCAAACGACTGGCAAACACAATCATCCCCAAAAGATAGAGCAAGGTCAAGATCCAAGAATAGTCTCGTTCTTCCCCCCCTCCAACCACCACAATTTCTTCTAGACTATGCTCAAAGTTTTGTACGCCAACGGTAATGGGTTCTAAAAACACCACAAAGTCTTGTTCCATCACGGCACTACTCAGAGGAAAATCAAAGAGGGGAATCAATAAGCCCAAGAGTAAAGTACTTAAGAGGTAAACCCGATTGATTCGAAAGAAGGTCTCTTTACTCAAAAAGAGCAAATAGAGGAGATAAAAGCCCAACCAACAGATGCTAACTTCTAAGATGTAATTCATAAGCATTTCGTTTTTGCGTTCTATTCTTCTTCCATTTTTTTCAATAATTCAGAAAGTTCTTTCGCATCCAAATCATTTTCCTGAACCATAAAAGAAACCAAGCGATTCATGGAACCTTCAAAATAATTGCTCACCAATTCTTTCAAGCTTCGTTTGCTGTACTCCTCCCGACTTACAATGGGAAAATACTCGTAAGTCCGACCATAAGCTTTGTGGTCTACAAATCCCTTTTTCTCCAAGATGCGTACAATCGAAGAGATCGTACTGTGAGGAGGTTTGGGCAAACCCAATTGCTTGATTACATCACTGACCGTACAGCGCTCTAAGCGCCAAATGATTTGCATGATCTCTTCTTCCGATTTAGTAAGGCGTTTCATAAAATTTTTAATTTAAGTATGGATCGCGAATCTATTTTTATTTGCCTTGAAAATGAATCAATCGCTTCAGTTGAGCAATTCGTTCAATTGTATATGCTTCATGTTCCGTAG
>JBCCSR010000433.1:0-5355 GCA_039199865.1 Bacteroidota bacterium | reverse complement strand
GATAATTGATCAATCGATCTCAAAGTCGTCAACTCATTCCGTAGAAAAGAATTAATGTCAAAATATGATGATTGCAGCAAATGATCCAACCCTTAAATCTTGGGTAACCGCCGCACCGGACAGTGATTTTCCCATTCAGAACTTGCCCTTTGGTATTTTCAAAACGGCAGACTTATCCCCTCGTCTTTGTTCGGCAATTGGTGATCAGGTCATTGATCTGTTGAAGCTCAATCAATTGGGATTCTTTAGTGATTTAGAGGTCTCGAACGAAACCTTTGATCAGCTTTACCTCAATGATTTTATGGCAAAAGGGAAGGCCGTCAATCGCGCGGTCCGCAATCGTTTGTCGGAATTGTTGGATGCTGCCAATACCAAATGGAATGCTAGAGAGATGGCAGATCATTTCCTTCATCAGATGGATACGGTAGAGTTGTTAATGCCCGTAAAAGTTAATGACTATACTGATTTCTACTCTAGTATTGAGCATGCAACCAATGTAGGAACCATGTTCCGAGACCCTGAAAATGCTTTGTTGCCCAATTGGAGACATTTGCCAGTGGGCTATCATGGTAGAGCTTCCTCAATCGTCGTTTCGGGGACTTCAATTCATCGACCCAAGGGACAACAAATGCCACAAGGAGCGGATGCGCCCGTTTTTGGGCCTTGCCGTCTATTGGATTTTGAACTGGAAATGGCCTTTGTAATTGGACAATCTACCCAGCTTGGACAGTCGGTGAGCACCGCAGAGGCCGAAGATTACATCTTTGGCTTAACGCTTTTTAATGATTGGTCGGCAAGGGATATTCAGAAATGGGAGTACATCCCACTTGGGCCCTTCCTCGCCAAAAACTTTGCGTCTACCATTTCTCCCTGGATCATCACTTTGGATGCCCTTGAGCCCTTCCGGGTAGCGGGTCCCACTCAAGAACCAGTGGTATTGCCCTACTTGCAATACGAAGGAGCCAGAAATTTTGATCTCAGCCTTGAGGTCATTATTGAGCCCGAAAATGGTCAAGCCAAAACGGTCTGTCAATCGAACTTCAAATATATGTATTGGAACATGGTCCAGCAGTTGGCTCATCATACGATTAGTGGCTGTAACTTAAATGTTGGAGATATGTGTGCTTCGGGAACGATTAGCGGTCCTACCCCCGATTCTTATGGATCGATGCTAGAGATTAGTTGGAGGGGAACCAAACCTGTACCGATGCCAGACGGCTCGGAAAGAAAGTTCATTCACGATGGCGACACCGTTGTTCTGCGGGGTTATGGCGAACGAAATGGAATTCGGATCGGCTTTGGTGAATCTTCTGGAAAGGTATTGCCCGCCATCGTTGGGACCAGTGTAAAAGGGGCTCAGTTGGCTTAGCCTTTAGTTTGGCGTACAAGTGCTGGTTGCAGAAAATAAAACTTAATAGTTGGAATGGCGTATACTTGTCAAAAAGATGAAAAGACTAGTTGAGCATTGTTGTTCGTTATAATGTTCACCCAATAGGTTCCAAGAAACTGAAGATTTGAGATTCAGGAAATACATAAAAGGCTTGCGGTTGTTTCGATCATTCCATCGCTACATGGGGATCAGCCTTGCCTTCCTACTGTTGATTAGTGCGGTAACCGGAATCCTCTTGGCTCTAAAAAAGGACGTGGCACTCCTGCAGCCTCCTACCCAAAAAGGGAGTGCAAAAACCCTCAGTAGCTGGCGTTCTCTAGACGAATTGGCAGATATTGCTCAACAAGCACTCCTTACTCAACATCCTGACCAGCAAGACAATACAATTGACCGACTTGATGTTCGTCCCTCAAAGGGCATTGTAAAAGTGTTATTTGACAAAGGGCATTGGGAAGTTCAAGTGGATGGAAGCAATGGACAAGTCCTCTCTATTGCCAAACGACATTCGGATTGGATCGAAGCCCTGCACGATGGATCCATTGTCAGTGACCTTTTTAAGTTGTTGTCCATGAATTTTCTGGGTCTTGGTCTCTTGGCACTTATCGTTACCGGATTATGGTTGTGGTATGGGCCCAAACGTTTGCGTCAATTGAAAAGGAGGAGACGCAGGAAATAAAGGTTTTGTGTGACCATGGCTCAGAGCCACTTCTACCTGACGATCACAACCCTTTTTGTAAAAACTCTTCTTCCATTAGTGGCAAATTCAATCAAATAAAGTCCCGGAGGTTCCTCTCTTAGGTCAAAACGATAATTGTCATTCTGATTGTACAAATTGGATTGAATGGGTGCCAATACTTTGCTTTCGCTTGGGCTTCGGATGGTAATGTCGTAGGTCAAATCTACCTTGGGATTGACGAAAACATTGACAAAGCCCGAACTTGGATTGGGATAAACCAAGACCTCCTCCTTTTTTTCGATGGGGATATTTTTAATGCGCAATAAACTTCGATGATTGCGCAAAACGTAACGCATCAATGCGACTTGTTCTGTTGTAAAAAGGTGTTTGCAGTCATCCGGAGAATGATCCATAAAATTTTCAATCATGTCGGGCAAATTGTCACGGCCTTCTTCACAGGTATTTTGCGTGGGATCGCAGGTGAAAATGGAGGAGCGGGCAGCATTGGGGGTATCGGCCAAACCGTCATCAACTTGGCAGCCAGGAGTGTCGATACTTGGATCTCCCCAAGGATGTCGCAAACCCAGATAGTGCCCTACTTCGTGCGTTGCTACGCGACCCTTGAGGGTAAACTCATTGCCCATGTCATCTATGAAAGGATCCAACCATCTACCGAATGCTTTGTAATTGATGACAACGCCATCAAAATTAGGATCGGGAGCTTGAAAAACTTCGGGCCAACCTTCCAAACCATCAGGAGGATAAGCATAACCCAAAAAACGATCGGACTGAATTGGACAAACCCAGATGTTCAGGTAAGTATTGACATCTCTGGGATCGCTTCCTCCCCGAGCAGATTGCTTGACATGGTCGGGATAGTCAAATTCAAAAGTAGTCCAGTTGAAATTGAAACTAAAACTGGTATCTGTTTTCACCCGAATAATATCGATCAACTCAAAAGCAATCATCGCATTGCCCGCCACTCCGCTGAACTCGGGGCGAAGATTAATCGTGTCGACATTATTTTGTTGGAAATCTTCGTTTAGGACTTGGATTTGCTGCCGAATGCGTTCCTCCGAAATATTCTCCTCTGAATTTTGCCAAAGCACGTGTACTACGACGGGGATTATGTAGGTTTCCAATTCATTCCGCAAGTACGAATTCCGTTGGCTAGATTGAAGGGCTTTTTGATAAAATGCTTCGCTATGTTGGGAGTAATCTGGATAGTTTTTTTGGATCTGTTGTACCAATTGGGCATGGGCACAATAGGAGTGGGGTTCGGGTTCTTGACAATAACTGGCACAATAAACCCATAGGCAAAGGATGACGCTGGTGATGGTGCATTTCCTCATTTGTAAAGTATGTTCAACTGGGTGAAGGGGGGCTTCCTATCAAAGATAAATTATTTTTCTTATATAAAGAAATACACTTTAAATTTTTTGAACGTTTTGGAATTGGGCTTTTCTGTGGTCAGGGAAGGGAGGAAGAAATGGAGTGTTGGCGTTTGAAAAGATTTAGAAATGGATGGCGTGAAATTTTATGCCTCCGTTGGTATTGATCTCTAAGGAAGGAGCTGGAATTTTGACTAGATTGACCAAATTGACCAATAAGCGGAGGAAACGGTTTTTGATGGGAATTCGGTTGAGGTCGATATCCGGTGATAGGTAAAATTGTCGATAGCGTGGATAGGTCATTGGATCTAAGTTGTATTGGAGGCCTTCACTTTCCCAGCTATTAGAAAATCCACCATACATATTTTCTGCTCCGTAGCCGATGGCCAAATTCAACCACTTTGGAAAACGACTAGACTTATTTTTTAGAAAGGAATGAATGTTGACCGATGCCCAGATGGTTTGGCTATTGTAGTCTTTGAGAAATGTTTGACTAAAACTTCCACCGTAGAGGTCTCTTGCTCGATCTTTGAGCAATACACTGCTGGCGCCATCTTCAGAGGCCACTGCTTGCTCCGGATAGTCGATATAGTGCGCAGAATACTTCAAAATAATTCGCTGTTCTTGCCAAGCTAGTTCTTGCCCAACAAAAAGCGCGCAACCCGCAGTATTGAAAGCAATGTCACCAAAAGAGAAGCCCCATTCCTCAGAAAATCCATCCAGTACCTCGATAGAGCCTTGAATGATGGTCGCCACCCCCGCACCAATCCACATGGCTTTACGCCTTTTGATCCCAGCCCATCGGGCACCGTGAAAAACCAGTTGATTTTCTGCATAAGCAGAGAAAAAATGGCCAATCTTATCCATGTCCTCCCACTCCCCCATATCATTAAAGGTATGGAAGGAAGAGCGAGGAAAATCGGCGTACCAAAGTTCATTCAAGCCAATCATTGCCCCCGTGTAGAGTCCGGTGAGTATACTCGCACTGGTCCAAACTCGACCTTTGTGAAGGCTATCCGCATTTTCCAAAAAGGCCAGTTCTTGTTGTGCCTTGAGCAAAGTAGAACTCGTACAAAGTGATAGTAAGACTAGGCAGAAAAAAAGACTTTTAGGCATATTTTGGGACAAAGGCTTTTGTGGGTCAAATTTTAGGATAAAATGATTGAAAAAAGGCAAAATTAAACTAATTTTAAACTAAAGACATCACTGGAGAAGACAAATGACTCATTGACGGCAATCTTGATCAGCGCAGTACTTTTCCGGGGATGACCACTGACTTCTTATTGGATTTTAGACATTGGATTATTGTCAACGGGCCCCTGCTATTTATTGCCACTTAGTTGAAAGCACTTTTTCCCGTCGATTTCGTCCAAAATTTAGCTAGCTTAATAGAAATGCGGTTCTTTTTTCAAAAAAAGCCGCTAAATTCACTAATATGCAGTTAAATATCTTGTAACAAGAGGTGGTTTACTCGCAACTTAGTCTATACTTGGGTTGTTATTCTTTCAAGCAAATGAGTTTTAAGTAAAAAATTTAATTATTCAATTATGAAACAAGGGAAATTAGCCACGGTCGGTATCATCGTTATGATTGCTCTGATTTTCACCATTAGTTTATCTAGTAGTATTTTCAAGACTATCGAACCTGGACAAGCTGGAGTGATCTTTAAGCGTTTTGCGGGTGGAATTGATCGTGATGATATCAAGGGACAGGGATTTCATGTTATTGCTCCTTGGAACCGAATGATCGTTTATGATGTCCGAATCAATGAGGCTTTAGAAAAAATGGTCGTACTCTCCAAAAATGGTTTGAATATTACCGTCGAATTATCTTATCGTTATCAACCCATCAAAACTAAAATTGGCTATTTGCACGAGCAGGTTGGTGGTGAATATGAT
>JBCCSR010000432.1:0-5362 GCA_039199865.1 Bacteroidota bacterium | reverse complement strand
TAATTTTCCTTTCGGTAAATTATCTCTTGGATCCACACACCGCGGTTGCCCTCCATACGGCAGATCAGTTGGCTTCCAAATTAAATGGTCATCCCGTCGTTTTCGTGGCCACCCCTCATCCCCCTAAATTCCCCGAAGTCATCAAAAAAGCACTGGCCTGTACTGACCTGCCTGCTCAAGCTCAACATCCCAGCATTGAACTCGCGAAGCGGCGATGCGAACAGGTTTATCTTTGTGATCATAGCCATTTGGAAGAAGCCTTGACAGCAGCGATGGAATACAATTGGAAACTAAAAAACAAGTAAAATGGTACAATACACCCAACTCAAAACACAAGACCTGACAGCCATTATTGGACAATACGACATCGGTATGCTCCAAGATCACAAAGTGCTAAGTGGTGGTTCTGAAAACACCAGTTACTGGGTCAAAACGTCCAAAAGCGAATACGTCATCACCATTTGTGAACGAAAATCTTGGGAAGAAGCAGAGCGCCTCGCCAAGTTATTGGTCCATCTCCAAGCCCATGATTTTGCCAGCTCCCAAATGGTCCAAAATAACAATGGTCAATGGGTGAGCCAATGGAAGGAAAAGCCCATTTTGTTAAAGCACTTTATCAAGGGCATCATTTGTGAGCAATTTTCCGATTCCCAATTGCAAATGATCGGCAAGCAATTGGCTCAATTGCACCGGATTGGCTGTCCCGAAAATATTCCGCGAAAGTTAGGCTACGGTATCGAGCATTTTGAGGCAGTCAATCAGCATGCCCCAGAAGCAGAATTTAGCCAGTGGCTGATGGCCACTCAAAACTACCTCTTGCCTTTTCTCAGTGACAGATTGCCCCGAACCTTGATCCACGCCGATCTTTTTTACAACAATATCATCGCCGATCCACAAAGCGATCAATTGACGGTCATGGATTTTGAAGAAGCCACTTTTTATTATCGAATTTATGATATTGGGATGACCCTGGTGGGCACTTGTCACCTCCAGCACCAATTGGATATGCGAAGCGCAAAAGTATTGATCAATGCCTACCAAAAAAGTAATTCCTTAAGCCCTTTGGAAAAAGAGGCCTTGCCAGCCTTTGTGGTTTACGCCGCAGCGGCTACTGCCTTTTGGCGATTCGTCCATTTTAATTTTGTGGAACCCGACAAACAACTAGGAACGCGATACGAGGAGATGTACCGACTTGCGGCTAAAGTAAAAGCGATGGATCCCAAACAATTCCAAGCATTGTTTGATGCCGATTGAATCTCCACTCATAGGGAGGAATGTTTAGGCGACAAAAACGCGACCTTCCAGGTACTTTCCCATGGTTTCCAGAATATCAAAAATAGACTTATTGGATTTGCTGAGTTTGCCAATGAGGATGGCCCCTTCGATGGTGGCAAACAAATACAAAGCTTCTTTCTTGGGATCAATTGAAGCCTTAAATAATTGTAGCTCAATTCCCTTAGAGAAAATGGCTTCCACGGTAAGCAAAATTTCCTTGGCCAAGGATTTGGCCAAAAGCCGGAATTCTTCATCCGTATCGTCGACCTCCGTTACCGTATTCAAAATCGGACAGCCGCCAATAATTTGAGGATTGATAATCATGTCTTTGTAATTATCGATGATGGCGAGCAATTGCTCCTTGGGATTGAGGGAAGCCTCAACGGCAAAATTTTGCTTGGTCAGCATTTCGTAATTGTACTGAAAAACCGATTTGGCCAGCTCCATTTTGGTATCGAAATGTCGATAAATGCCTCCCATCTGATAGCCCGTTGCCTGTACCAGCATTTGCATGGAAGTGCCCGCAAAACCATGGACATTGAAAATGGGTGCCGACTTTTCAATGATCTCTTGCTTGGTCTTGGCCGCATTGCGCGTTGTCCTTTTCATTTGACAAAATTAATGTTTTCTATAAAAATAAGAAAGTGTTTGCTCTCTTAGTAGCATTTGCTTAAATTGCGAGCGATTGCTCTCTTAAGCTAAATCATCTAATCACCTTTCAAACCAAAACAAAACCTCGATGCTCAAAGCAGATTACCTGATCGTAGGAAGCGGTGCCGTTGGAATGGCATTTGCAGACACCCTTCTCTCTGAATCCGAATCCACCATGATTATTGTCGACCGCTATGCCAAACCTGGTGGACATTGGAATGTTGCCTATCCCTTTGTTACCCTCCATCAGCCTTCCAATTTTTATGGCGTCAGTTCCAAAGAACTCAGCAATGGCTTGATCGATGCCAGGGGTTTAAATGAGGGCTTTTCTACCCTGGCATCCGGAGCAGAGGTAAATGCCTATTTCGATGAAATCATGCGCCACACCTTCCTACCAACTGGAAGGGTCCAGTATTTTCCAATGTGTGAATACAAGGGCAATCATACTTTCGAATCTCTGATTACGGGAGAGCAGTTTGAAGTGAAGGTCGGAAAAAAATTGGTGGACACGACCATTTTAAAAACTACGGTTCCAGCTACTCACGAGCCCAATTACACCGTAGCAGAGGGCGTTCGACTTATCCCGGTCAACGACCTTCCGAGGGTCAACACTCCCCCAGCTGGCTTTGTCGTTATTGGAGGAGGGAAAACGGGCATTGACGCTTGTATCTGGCTTTTGGAAAATCACGTTCATCCCGACAAGATTACCTGGATCGTCTCTAGGGATGCTTGGCTGATCGATCGTAAAAATGCGCAACCTGCTGCCCATTTTTTTGAACATACTTTTGGTTCTGTTGCCAACCAATTTGAGGCCATTGCCAAAGCAGAATCCATCGAGGACTTGTTCGACCGACTAGAAGCCGGAGGCGTTTTCCTAAGAATTGACCCCGAGGTTCGCCCCCAGATGTTTCACGGAGCGACCGTCAGTCAGCGAGAACTAGAAGCATTGCGCCGCATCAAAAATGTAGTCCGCTTGGGAAGAGTCCAAAAAATTGAAGCGGATCAAATCGTCTTGGACAATGGGTCCATCCCTTCCAGTCTCCAACACGTGTATGTCGATTGTTCTGCCTCTGCGGTGACCAATCTGGAAACCAAAGCAATTTTCCAGGAAGGACTCATCACCCCACAAACCGTTCGTTCTTACCAACCCACTTTTAGCGCCTCCGTAGTTGCTTACGTGGAGGCCCACTATCCGGATGATGCGACCAAGAACAAACTTTGTCAAGTTGTCCCACTTCCCAATCATTGTACCGACTGGATTCCGATGACGGCGGCTCAGATGACCAATCAATTCAATTGGTCAAAAGACAAAAAACTTAGCAAGTGGATGAAAAGCAATCGACTCAATGGCTTTGGCAATGTCATTAGCGAAATTGATCGGACAGAAGAGAAAAATGCCAAGATCTTAAAAAAGATGAGGCGTTATTCCAGTGCGGCTTTAGTCAAATTACAAGAATTTACCTCAACGCTCCTCAAAGAAGAACAGGCCAATATCATTAACCCGCAATTTCAGGTTCAAAGAAGTCTATTTTTTAGAAACCGCTTGACAGAAACGCCTGTATCCTATCAAGAAATTACGGAAGGAGAAGTACTCGTGAAAGTTGAAAAATTTGCCTACACTGCCAATAACATTACCTATGCTGCCGCTGGCGATATGATTGGTTACTGGCAATTTTTCCCCCCCATGGGCGAACAACCCGATGGCTGGGGCGTCATTCCCGTCTGGGGTTTTGCGGAAGTGGTCTCTTCAAAAACGGAAGCCATTCCGGTGGGAGATCGATTGTTTGGCTATTTCCCTCCGGCCAAGCATCTCAAGATGAAACCCAGCAGAGTTGCAGCCGAACGTTTTGTCGATGGTGCCGAACACCGCGCTCATTTGCCCGCAGGTTACAACCTCTATCGCCGCGTCAACAACGAAGCCATGTACCAGCCAGATTTTGATCGAGAAATGATGATGTTGTTTCCCTTGCACCTGACCTCTTATTGTTTGTGGGATTTCTTTAAAGAAAAAGATTGGTACGGGGCAGAGCAAGTGGTCATCATGAGTGCCTCCAGTAAAACCAGTACTGGATTAGGCTACGCCTTACAGGCCGATGAATCTGCTCCCAAAACGATCGGAATTACCTCCATGCGCAATTTGGAAAATGTCAAAGCCTTGAACCTTTACGACCAGTGTTTTAGCTATGAGCAAGCAACCGAGATTGCTCAAGTCCCAACCCTGATTGTCGATATGGCGGGCAATGCCAAGATCATGGTTCAATTGCATACTCACCTAGGCGATCACATGAAGTTCACCAGTAATGTAGGCATCACCCATTGGGACAATGCCCGCCCGCAAGAAGGACTCATTACCGAGCGAAGTGCCTTCTTCTTTGCGCCCGGACACATCCAAAAGCGAATGAAAGAATGGGGGGCAAAAACTTTTAACGAAAAAACGACCGGTTTCCTTTTACAAACAGCGGCCAAAACCAGATCTTGGTTGCAATTCAAACAAATCGATGGACTGCAAGAATTGGCCAAAATTCATCCTGCAGTTTGTAATGGACAGATTCCTTCCAATGAAGGGTTGATTGTCGTTCTTTAAAGTTATATTTGCGCGGAGCATTCAAACACCAGGCTTTCCAATTGATCGATAAAATGTGGAAGCCTAACTGGTCAATTTCAAGGTTTGACCCTCCATCTTGTATCAAAACACAAATCACAATAAATGGACAATTTAGCAATTCAACAACTTTTTTCCGTAAAAGACAAAACTGTAATGATTACCGGAGGGTCGAGAGGCATTGGTTTGATGATCGCTTCTACCTTCGTAAAAAATGGCGCAAAAGTTTACATCTCTTCCCGAAATGCCGAGGTATGTCAGGCCGTTGAGGCCGAACTGAATAAGGTTGGAGAATGCGTTGCCATTCCTGCGGATCTTTCTACGAATGAAGGACGGGAAAAATTGGTTGCTGAATTTAAAGCCAAAGAAACCTCCCTCGACGTATTGATCAATAATGCCGGCGCCAACTGGAGTGCACCCTTTTCGGAATATCCAGAGAAAGGCTATGACAAGGTGATGAACATCAATGTCAAACCCCTCTTTTTTCTCACCCAAGCCTTCCTCCCACTTTTGGAAGCGGCAGCGAGTATCGAACGCCCCGCCTGTATCATCAATGTTGGCTCGATAGACGGAATTCGGGTGTCTCAAATCGATAACTCTGCCTACGGAATGAGCAAGGCGGCTGTGCATCATCTGACCAAAATTTTATCCATCAAATTGGCGGGCAAAGGCATCAGTGTCAATGCCATCGCTCCGGGCCCCTTTCCAAGTAAAATGACCAAAACCATGTTAGATCAAGTCCAACCAATGATCGAAAATGCCAATCCACTGCGTCGGATCGGTAGAACGGGAGATATGGGAGGTATTGCTGTGTTCTTGGCCTCCGAAGCCGGG
>JBCCSR010000431.1:0-5364 GCA_039199865.1 Bacteroidota bacterium | reverse complement strand
TATAAATTGGATGCTCTGAATAATTTACTTGCATTTGATTCGCAGGAGTAATCCTGAATGTTGGACTAATATCTTTAAGGAAGTAAGCCTTAACATGTTTTTCATTTTCCTTAACAAATTCAAGCCCATTTTCAGTCCCTCTGTAATACACATAAATAAAGACGAGATAGAAATTGCCTCCTAAAATATGAGGGATTATCTTATCAGGTGTTCCACTATCGGGATTACTATCATCATTGTCAACATTGACGGCCTTGAAATCTATCCAAATATCTTGCTTGAATCCTTGGATAATAAAATCCACTCTTGCGTCCCATGGATTTTTTGTTTTTCCAACTGGAGAGGCTTCTGCCCCAGAAAAGTTTTCGCAATAGTTGACTTTTTCTACAAATGAATTTTCAAAGAATTTACTAATTGCGTCACCCACTCTTTCTCCTTTTTTAACGGCTATATCTAATTGGGGAGAATCATTAATGATTGATTCAACAATCTTTTCTAATTCGCTGATCAAATGGCTTTCATATTTTTTGACTTCCATTTAATCAAGTAGTTTTGTTATTGAAACATTTAATGCAATGGAAATTTTTTCTATGTTACCAAGGGTAATATTTCTTTCAGCTCTCTCAATCATACCTATATAAGTCCTGTGAAATCCAGCTTTGTGGGCTAATTCCTCCTGAGAAAGTCCATTTCCTTTTCTTAAGTCACGAACTCGCTTTCCAAACTTAATTAGTATCTCTCTATCTGATTTCATTGCTAATTTTAGTATGCTAAACTAAAGTTCGCTTTTTGCCTACACAACCGACAATAGTTAGCATTTTAAGTAAGCGAATTTAGATTAATATCCGTGTTTTGGTTGGTTGGTGGGTGAGATTTGTGTGGGTGGGCTAAAAACAATGTATACGATCTATCTCCGGTCCAAAAATCCAAAAACTTTCTATCAACTTTTGTCAAAAATCCTTGTTGCGATCGATTCATTATGGACCACTAAAAAAGCAAGGACAAAAATGCTTTTTTCTTTTGTCGGGACAATAGGGCTTTAACCCTAGATTGCATACTGATGCTTCCGGGTTCGCCTTTGGAAAGCCTAACCACGTGGTTGAGGTTAATGATATACGATTTATGGGCTCGAAAGAAAATTGGCGTGGAGAGTTGGTCTTCAAAATACTTTAAACTTTTACTGGCGATGATGATTTGCTTCGACCTCAAGTACAACAAAGTATAATTGTTTTTTCCCTCCAACATTTCAATATCTTTGGGATCAATGATTTCATAAGAAGTTTTGGTGGGGATGAGTAATTTGTTGATCTCGTCCTTGTTTTGTTTTTGTTGTGCAATTTGAACACAAATTTCGGTGAGTTCATCAACGTCAATCGGTTTTTCAAGATAACCTCTCACTCCTTTCTTGGCCGCATCCAACCCATAGGAAGAATAAGCACTGGTAATGACGACATTGCTTTGGGTGGGACTCAAAGATGCGATAAATTCCAGGCCAATATCTTTCCCCAATTGGATGTCCAGAAAAACAAGTTCAGGGATCTTGGTCATCGAAGCCAACAGGGTTTTGGCATCTTGTAAGCCGGAGGCCACCCCAACTACCTTGACGAAGGGAACAAATTTCTTGATCAAACTACACAGCGTTTCTTGGGCTGCTCGCTCATCGTCAACGATAATGGCATTAATTTTTTTCATGATGGGTATGCATTAAAAAAGAAACGATGGTTCCTTTTGGGTTTTTAGAGACAAAATTAATTTTTGAAGCGCTGTCTTTATCATTGGATAAAATGTTGAGTCGCTCTACTGTTTTTTTAATTCCAATTCCTTGTTCTTGCCAATTGTCATTTTTAAAGCCGACACCATTATCCGTTATACAGCATTGCAAAACATTTTGACGGTGCCAATGGAGTTGAATGGACAATTCCCCTCTTTGTGTTTCTGGTAATTTTGAAATCCCGTGCCAAATGGCATTCTCTACAAATGGTTGTAAAATCAAAGT
Source organism: Bacteroidota bacterium (assembly GCA_039199865.1). Classification (GTDB taxonomy): domain Bacteria; phylum Bacteroidota; class Bacteroidia; order Chitinophagales; family Saprospiraceae; genus JALZUU01. The sequence continues at coordinate 3,368 of JBCCSR010000431.1, read as the reverse complement.
GGGGATTTGAGTGCGTTGTAGATCAATCGACTCCTCAATTTGGAAAGCATAATCAAATCGCGTTCTCAGACGATTGTTTTCCAAAGAAAGGTATTCCTTTAAGAAGGCGATCTCCTCCTGGATACTATGGTAATCTTTATCTGATTGCTCCAGTTTTTTTCGGATCAATTTTGAAAAGGAGGAGAGGTACTTCAAAGCAGGTTTGGGTTGGTTTTCTACGATGTAATGCTGGATGGAGTTGAGCGAGTTAAACACAAAGTGAGGATTCATCTGAGCACGCAGCGCCCTCAATCTTTCTTTTTCAATTACTAAGGAGAGGTCGATCTGCTTTCTTTTGTTTTGCAGAAAGAAATAGAAAATGAGCACAAACAACAAAGCGATCGCCGAAATAAAGAAGGGATTTTGCCAGTAAGGCCCCGTTACCGTAATGGTAAACAAGGCTGCCTCAGAGATCGGTACTTCGTTAAACCAGGCTTTGACTTCAAGGGTTGTTTTGCCTTCCGGAAGCGAGATAAATTCCAGTTCATTACCCGAATCAATTTTATCCAGCGTAATGGCCCCATTGGCTTGATAAGAATACAATAAGCCATCTGGATTGGGGAACTTGGTATCTTTGATTGTAATTTTTACGTAAGAGTTGTTGTAGTTTACCTGAATGGCTTGTGTTAACTGAGGACTGCTACTTTTCAAAGTATCTGTTCCCGCAATTACTTCCCAAGTCAAATTAGAACGGGCTTGTTGCAACTGAGGAACCATTAAGGGAATTACAAAAATACCATTATTACTAGCGACGAAAATGGTATTGTTTAAAAACGAAAGCTCAAATATTTTTTGGGTGTAAAGTCCGTTTAGAAAATTGCAGGTCAATACTTTCTTGAGTCGACCTTCTTCTATTCGATATGCACAGATCTCATTTCCACTCGTAAAGAAAAAACTTTCGTTGAAATATCCCATTCCGCTAAATCCTTGTTTCGGTAAGTTGTAAGATTGCTGTTGCTGCTGCTCGTCGATCAGCAAAAGTTGATTTGATTCGATGAGTAAGGCGATCTTTCCCCCCTCTAGTATTTGCGCATCTAGAATGGCCAGAGAATCATTGGAATAGCGTTCAAAACGTTGCTGCTGCTGCCCATCAAAGCGGATGACTTTATGCCTCGTACACGCCAGTACCTGATTTCCTGTGAAATCGAGTATTTTGGTAATCGGACTTTCGAGTTTCATTTCATCTAGCAAATGGAAATCATCCAAAGCATGAAAATCAAGTATGCTCATTTTGGCAATGGCCAATTGGCCTTCATTTAGAAAAACATTTTTGGGCGCATTTTGACGGCTATACAAAAGTTGGTATTGATGATCAAAAAACGCAGTCATCGCAGTAGAGGCAATCGCAATTCCACTCTCTGCAATGCAGATGTCCTTACAATCTTCGAATGATTTTCGCGAAGAGGGACTTTCTAAAAAGGTAGTCTTTCCATCTGCCAGATCAAAGACGCCGATTTTTCTATTTTCTCCACCAAAGACCACTTTATTCTGCCGAGCATCAATCGCGAAATAAGAGGTTCCCACAGTGGCATCGATCATCTTGACAATTCCTCGGTGAACCACTCTTAGTCCGTCGTTCATGGTTGAACACCACAGGTCATTATTGGAGGCCATTCTTACGCTCGTAATGACCAGACCTTTGATTAGAGGGGTGTAACTTTTCGTTTTGATGTCTACTTCATAAAGGCCATCATAGGTGCCAATCAATAGGCCTGTTTTATACTTTTGAATGAAAATTACCCCTCCTAGATCACTTTTGGGGAGTTCCAACCATTTGGCGTTCTTACCCGTTGCCAAATCGTATTTCCATATGGCCCCCGGAATACCAATCAGTGCTATGGAGTCGCCAATGATTTCAAAACCATTTGAGCGCTTATGAATTCGATTTTGGATGTTGGATCGAATTTCCGCATAAATACTTTTTTTGGAACTATTGAGTAGGCTGCTTAAGGTTAATAACACATGGTCTTCATCATTTTGGTAAATGCCCAAGTAGTCCAAATGATCTGTTAGGTCTGATGGACTGCTTACTTGATTTTTTTTCAGGTCATAAGCAAAGTATCCATTTTTTCGAGACAGCGCAATGATCTGACTTTGGGTTTGTATCAAACAAGCTCCGTAGGAAGGTAAGACAGAAAATTGTTGGACTTCCGTTTCCGAGTAGGGATTAAAACGAATGATTTTTCCGTTGGCATAAGCCAGCCAAAGATAGCCATGTACATCCATCAGTGACTTGAGAATTTCTTCTCGGGGAACCGACTGATGGTGAATCAATTCATAACCATCATAAACGTATAAGCCATTAGAAGTAGCGATCCATTTTCTTTGGAGGCTATCAATTTCTATGGCGTAACAATAAACATTTTTACTGGAAAAATCGATCTCCGGTTTGAATACGGGATAAACCAAATCCGTCTGTCCGCACAGATCAGTAGCGAGCAAGAGTAAGGCCCCGATAAAGCCAATCAGTAAGCTCCTGGCTAATCTTCTCCAACAAGTTTTGTTCCTAAAGAAAGCATCTCTCTTCATGTTATCAAGATACTATATAATGCCTAGAGTTTTGACACTTTTTGTGGATTGCAGAAAAAAGGAAGCCTCCGCGCAGCGCATTACGAGAGCCGTTATTGTCATTCCCTCATTGAAAAATGGATTTGACCCAATAGATCCACTACACGCTCATTAGCCTTTATTTACAATTTTTTGAAAGAGCGCTATTTCCGATATTTGTCAATAGGCAACCATGAGAGATCTAAAGATTTCCGTCTGTTTTTTTGTCAAAAGTGAAGGCTAAAACGATCCCTTTATAACCCCTAAAAACTCCTTAAAACCAAATGTATGGACCCAGTGAAGCTCAAATTCATTCCACTCTTTTTCCTTTTTCTATTTTACCAAAACGCAAGTAGCTTTGCACTAAACACTGGAGATCAAGGTAATGGTTTTTCAATCTACTGACGACCCTAGGTTGAATACTTTTGACAATACAAATTTTTTAATCCATTGTTTGCCATTAGTGCTCAGTATACGGAATGGTTGACCAACACAGATGGAGATGGCAAGCAGAGCGATATTCATCCATACTCAGCCGGCGGCGTCAATGCGGTTGCGCACGGTGTCAGTTCAAAGATAGCGGATGAATTCGACATTTCTTCCGTATCTCCCGGGCGCTACATTTTAAAAGTACAGAATCTGGAAAACAATAGTATTAAAACCGTAAACATATCAATTGTTAGATAAAGTAATTCGTTAATCCGTGACCTCAAAAAATGAAAGAATGCCTAAGTTGTTGTAAATTAGATTGTTACCTTCAAATTTTCAAAACCTTAAGCAGC
>JBCCSR010000430.1:0-5366 GCA_039199865.1 Bacteroidota bacterium | reverse complement strand
TCAAAATTGGTCAGGCCACAATCCATACTATTGTCTGAAGGCACACTTGTTAGTCGGACCAAATAATGTGCCCGCATATCTGGAATGGTAATTTCATAGGGAATGGCCTCTTGATCGAGTACGGCTACCTCTGCCTCACTTAAGATGAGCTCCAAGCGATTGTCGTGTTTGTGAACATGATCAGCGGGAAGCCCCAGCGCCATGAGCTGACCCAAGATATCGGGCGCAGTTGTTTTTAGTCTTACCTGCTGATAAATCGGTGGATTCTCGATTGTTTGAGCAGACAAGAGCGTCATCCAAAAACATAAGATGAGGCAGAAAATGGATCGCTTTTTCATTTCGCAGAATTTAGAGTTAATCGCTTGATTTGTGCAATTGTACAAGATACTAAATTATTTTGCGCCGTAGAATAAGCCAATTGTTAATCTGACGTGTAGTCGACAGTGGAATGGCAGATATGCCTCCTCCGCTATGGAGTACAGGCCGCTCCATTGATCAAAACTAAGGGGAGGCTTTTAGTTGATTTCCACAAAAAAGTCCATAATGCCTTTTACTTCGTTGAGCGAATGGCCGCTGTCTCGCTTCATGTGAAAGGGTTCGTTTTTATTAAAAATCGTAGAATCAACGTGGAGGGCCAAGAGATCATCCGGAGCAGTGGCTGGTTGCTGCTTGCGCTGTTTTTGCTGACGCACAACTCGACTTTGCCCATTATTCTTTGTTGCTTTGGGTGATGATTGCTTTTTATTTTTAGCGAGCCTTTTTGACGTTTTGGAGAAGGCCTTTGCCTGCTGCTCCAATTTGGCTTCTTCATCGGCTGGTTTTTCTCGATAAATGGTATCCGTGATATTCCGATAGACGGTATCTACTTTGTAGACGTAGACGGGCTCGGCCACCGGATTGGACTTCGCCGAGTAAGAAAACGGAGAAAAGAAAAAGGCAATAATGGCCAGCATACCCAAAGCGGGTTGCCAAGTCGGCAAGGGATAATTGATCAACCAATGCAACCAGGCCCAAATCGGTGATTGGTTTTGTTTGTTGCGGACCAACTGCTTCAAGCGAAGCGACGTCAAGGGAGCTTCATGCTTTTGGCTGTCCCAAAAAAGTTGGCGACTTTCCAGTAGTACCTTCCGAAAGGCAGCATATTCTTCTTGGGTGAGTTGAGCCTCTACCGCTGTTTTTTCATCTGCTTTGAGTTGGGCAAATGATTTGGTCAACAACAAGTTTTCCAATTCGGCATTTAATTTATCGTGTCTTTTTTCCATAATCTACAGATTTTTGATCCAGATGGTCAGGACGAAAGATTTTAAGCTTCGTTGATAATTTTTTCAAACAATAATGCAATCGCGATTTGATGGTTCCTTCGGGACAATCCAGGATTTGACTGATTTCTCGAATCGACATTTCCTCGCGATAGCGGAGCAAGAAACACTCCCGATGTGCAGGCGCTAGTTCACTGATGGCTCGATCAAGGTAGCGTCCAAACAATTGTCGATCGAGGTTTTCGGGCAAGTAGCCACTTTCTCCGCAAGGGACTTCTACGGTTTCGGCCACTTCCTGGTGAAATACTTCTTGATGCTTGTTCCATCTCGACAAGCGGCGGTATTCATTTTTGCACATATTGCTGGCAATGCTGTACAGCCAGGTCGTGCATTTTCGAGTCGGATCGAACTTGGCAGCATGCTCAATGACTTTGACAAATAGATCCTGAGTAAAGTCATTGGCTCGCTCCTCGTCCTGATGGAGCATACGTAGGAAATAGTAATGCATTCTACCGGCATACCGCTGATAGAATACATTAAAGGCTTGCTCCTGTCCCTTGGCAACTAGGGTCAGTAGCTTTTCGTCAGAATAGGTCTCGTAATTTTTTCTAAAAAATAGCAATACTAAATCTGATTTTCTTTGTACGTTGAGTCTATTGTTTATTCGAAGTAAGTCTTTATTTTATCTTCCATTCCCGCAGCGCTAGCAATCTTTTGCAAGAGGCGCTCCATGTCTTTTGCCTTTGCCTCCATTTCTTTTTCCCGATAGTGTTTATACAAAAGGATAAAAGCAGGAATGTAATTGGCATTGATCTGATCGACCACCGAGGCGCTAAAGTCTTCGTACAAATCTACTTTTAGATAATCCAGCAAAAAACGTTCGTTCACGTTCTTTTTAACGACTTTAAGATTGTCAAATTCTTGGACACTGTATTTTAAAGCCAAACCCGTAAGGTACAATTGGGCGCTGTATTTTTCCCGAATTTGCCGAGAAAAGGCAATGCCCAAATAAATGGGAGCATTGGCTTGTTGAAACAAATGCTGCATAATTTCATCGTGACTCAATGCCCGATCTTTGGGGTCTGCCAACAGAGGAATTTTGTTTTCCTCAAACAATCGGTCTCGATACTTTTCAACGTTCAAGAGATGGATATTGAACACTTTTACATCGGGGCGAAGCCCTTTCACTTTTTGCAATAGCCACAAGGGATAAGTATCATTATCGCCATAAGTAACCAAAATAGCCTGGGGCTCAATCGACATTAAAACGTTGTAATTCCAATTGAGGATTGCCGGGGAGTGTTTGCGGGCCTTAAGGGTTTTTTCGGCAAAAAACTGGCTTTTTTCTTTATCCCCCATTACCTCGTGGTAGGCCAACATGCTTTCGTAAGAAGCCGGGTTTTCCGGTTCCATATCGTAGGCTTTTTGGAGGTGGTGAAAATTGTCGGGATTGAAGCCTCCGTGGGCGTAGGCAATATAATGATGGGCATAGCTATTGGGTATTGTTTTTCCAATATTGGCCACAATCTGCTCCAAATCATAGGTTTTTGCCCCAGCACTCAGAATATTGGCCATGCGACAGGCAAAGTAATAATTGGACCATGCTTCTTCATTTTTTTGGTCCTTTTTTATTTCCATTTTCCACAATCCTGCCTGCTCGTGGTAATAAGCAATTGGATAGACGATCTTGGTAATCGAGTAAATTTTTTCAGGTTTGGGCCCTATCTTTGCGGATACCAAAAGGGGGAAAAGGAACAACAGCATTAAAGGAAGTCGATTAATTTTCATTTTGACAGTGATTTGATAAGAGGTCTGATCCTAGCTAGGCGTTAAATAAAAGAATGATCACTCGATTTACTATGCACTGATACACCCTTCCCAAAGAAAGGTTCAAAAATTGTAAATTATTCAATAAGTCCTTATTTTTAAAAAGGCTTATGCCAGCTCCCGTTTGACCTTCACTTAAAATGAAAATAGACAAATGAAAGATTTGAAGTACTTATTGGCCTATCTCGCTCCACTTGCTGCCTATTTGGGCATTTATCACGGAGGAATTTGGTCACCAGGTTCTATTTACATTGGTTTTGTGCTGATTCCCGCATTGGAATTGTTTCACTCCGGTAGTAAGGTCAATTATTCCAACGAAGAAGAATCGAGTAGATTGAGCAATCAGGTATTCGATTGGTTGCTTTACCTCAACATTCCTTTGCTTTTTGGACTATTGCCCTACTACTTCACGACCATTGCCGGAGGTGGACTCACCACTCTTGAAATCACAGGGATGACTTTTAGTGTTGGGCTTTTGGTCGGAACCATTGGCATCAATGTCGCCCATGAACTGGGGCATCGCAACAAGAAGCACGAACAGTGGATGTCCAAACTGCTTTTGATGACCGCGCTCTACATGCATTTCTTTATCGAGCACAATCGAGGCCATCACAAAAATGTAGCGACCGAGCTCGATCCCGCTTCCGCTCGCTATGGCGAAAGTTTGTATACCTTTTGGATTCGTTCGACCGTAGGAAGCTATCTACATGCCTGGAAATTAGAGCGAGAACGCCTGGCCAAACAACAAATCCCTAGCTTCAGTTGGCAAAACGAAATGGTCTGGTATCAGTTGATCCAAATCGGCTACTTGATTGGTGTTGGATTGCTCTTTGGTTGGGCTATGGTTCCTTATGCCATTGCGGTGGCCATTTTGGGTTTTCTCTTACTGGAAACCGTTAATTATGTCGAACACTATGGGCTGCGTCGTGAAAAATTGGCTTCGGGTCGCTACGAAAACGTCAGTCCTCAACACTCCTGGAATTCCAATCATGAATTGGGTCGCATTTTCTTGTACGAATTGACTCGTCATTCTGACCATCACTTCAAAGCCAATCGCAAATACCAAGTCTTACGACACATGGACATTAGTCCACAACTGCCTTATGGATATCCCTTTTCCATGCTCATGTCTTTGATTCCTCCAATTTGGTTTGCGGTGATGAACAAAGAAGTCAAACGATTCCAAGTTGCAAGCCTAGCATAACTGACGGTTTTCCATTAAAACACAGGCAATCGTTTGAGCTATTTCTGATGCTTAAGTAGCAATTGTCCTGCTGGCTCTCCAGCATTATTGTTTGTTAGTGCGATTGTGTTATCTTTGCAGACCATTTTCAAGAAGCTAGAAGGTATGAGCCCAACATTGTCGATTATAATACCCGCCTACAACGAAGAAAAAACGATTCACCTCATCCTCGATAAGGTCAAGGCGGTCCAGTTGATTAATGGTATTCGCAAGGAAATCATCATGGTGAACGATTGCTCTGCCGACGATACAGAAGGCGCAATTCGACGGTATCGCGAACAAAATCCAGAGTTAAATATTCGCTACGAAGCGCATGCGGTCAATCAGGGAAAGGGCGCTGCTCTGCATACGGGGATTCGGCTGGCGACTGGCGACTTTCTCATCATTCAGGATGCCGATTTGGAATACGATCCGCAAGAGTACAACATCCTACTCCAACCTCTGGTCGACGGCTTCGCCGATGTCGTTTATGGCTCTCGTTTTATGGGAGGCAAGCCCCATCGAATTCTTTTCTTCTGGCACTCTATCGGCAATCGCTGGCTGACCGGTTTGTCCAACATGTTTACCAATCTCAACCTCACCGATATGGAAACCTGTTACAAACTGTTTCGTACCCCCCACATCCAACAACTCAAGCTCACCGAAAAACGCTTTGGCTTCGAACCGGAAGTCACTGCTAAAATCTCCCGCATCAAAAATATTCGCATTTACGAAGTTGGTATCTCTTACTATGGTCGAACCTACGAAGAAGGTAAAAAAATCGGATGGCGAGATGGTTTTCGGGCCATTTATTGCATCTTGAAATACAATATTTTCTCAAAGTAGTTTAATTTTCCCTCCTCCTTTCTCCTCAGAATCTGTCGTAAATAGCGATCATTCGCTGATCTACTTCCCGTGAGTATCCTCCTGAAACAGAAATTTTTTCCGGGATGAGCCCCAAGAAACCCTAAAAAAGAAAAATTCTATTCAAATCGGAAATTAATAGAATTTTTATATAAAAAAAATTCAAAAACCCAAACCTAATTCTAAAACAATTA
>JBCCSR010000429.1:0-5374 GCA_039199865.1 Bacteroidota bacterium | reverse complement strand
CTTTTAGAACAGTTGTCGGGAGGAGTCGAACATGGACACGTACATGCCCCTCATGACAATCGTGGACGTTTTGCCATGCAGGTAATGATTGGCCTGTGTTTACATGCTTTTATGGAAGGGCTTCCTCTGGGAGGAACTTACGAACAACTCCAGCATGTTCACGATCACCATCATCACGGTCACCACCATTTATTGTTGGGGATTATTTTGCACAAGGCACCTGCTGCTTTCGCCCTGGTTTTGTTGTTTAGCTTATCTGGATTTGGGAAGGGAAGAATCGTCGGAGCGCTCTTGCTTTTCGCTCTGATGTCGCCTTTAGGAGCCGGATTAGCCACTTATTTCAATAGTCGTGGATGGCTGGCGGTAACCGATCAAACCATTATTGTTGCCATCGTTATTGGTAGTTTTTTACACATTGCGACCACTATTTTATTTGAGACAGACAATTCGCAGCAGCATCGAATTCCCTTGCGTAAACTTTTCTCTATTGTGGTGGGCATTGGTTTGGCCATCCTCACCGTTTTATTGTAGGCGGTACAGCTATTTTTTCTTTTCATCAAAAAGTTGTATCTTATATACGATTTGCAGCGTGTAGCCAATGATATCCTGTCATTTAGTAAAACCTTAGTTCCTGTTTTATTGTTGCACAATAAGTTGCGTTTGATAAAGACTTGTTTGACATCAAATCAGATTTTTCAAAACATTACAATCTACCCGCTTAATTCTTAAACCAGACTACATTATTTTGACTACATTACCTGAAAAACAGTTCAATAGTACGTGGGGAGTATTGCCCATTCGCATTCGCTTGAGTTTCCATAAAGTATTCGAATATTGGGAAAATCAAGCTGCCAGTGGTGAATTGGGAAAATCAAGCCACGCCAAAGAGGTTTTAACCTATCTCGAAGCTTATCCCGAGCTACGTGCTCCGATCGATGATCATGCGATTTTGGAAAGGCTCAAGGCACCGATCAAGGTCTTATTGTCTCCCATTTTTCCGGAGATTCTTCAACAAAATGAGATCAAAGCGGCGGGTCTTCCCTTTACCAATATGAATTTTAATCGCACTCTGCGTTTTGCGGATATTATAGCCGCAGCGGGTGAGGGTTTTTCGTTGGCTATCCGCGATGTCGACCACGATCTAATGTATCGATATGCTTGCATTTTTGTGCTCAACGTCAAATACCAGGCGAATATCGACAACAAACGGCCTTATTTAGTAGACATTCCCGATGTCAAACGAGGTATTGTCAAGCATTATCGTGTCTTTTTTAACGGTGATTTTAGCTCTTTTAGATTGAGAGACGAAAAGTTTAGCATTACCGAGAAAGATATCCAGTTGTTGAAAGATAATTTTAATAATATCTCCTTGTGGAAAGAGAAAATACCGCCCAATACCTTTGATTTTGAAGGATTGGGGATCATGACTATTTTCGATGTGTCTTCCGACGAGGTAGTCTCGGCACTGAAAGATGACTTTTTGCGGCCGGATGCGTTACATTCCAAGGAAATGCTCGAAACGATTCAGCACAAGATGCGAACCATTTTCAATATTCCAGATCTTTGTTTTGGATTTACTTTCTTGGATGAAGAGGAAGGAATGTTGAATAAACTGGATCAAAAATTTTCCAGTAGTCTTATTCTTGGAGATCTACAGGAAATCAATATGCGGGAATGCATGTGTGATGATACCCAGACGGCGCTGTGTACTAAGGATGACCAATTGATCATTCCAGACTTGGAGTCGATGATGAATATCAAAGGGAATCCCATGTTTCAATCGCTCCTGAAGCGGGGAATCAAAAGCTATCTCATATCTCCAATCAAAGCCAATGGAAAAACGATTGGCGCTTTTGAGTTGGGGGCTACTCAGCCCAATGAGTTGAACTCCTTATTGTCTAATAAACTGCATGATATTTTGCCCATCTTTACTGTGGCCATGCAAAGAGGTATGGAGGATTATAAAACCAAACTCGAAGCGATTGTCCAGGAGAACTTTACCGCCATTCATCCTTCGGTATCTTGGCGATTTTTCGACGCTGCTGAAGATCTGTTGAAGGCCCGTAAGGAAGGAAGAGAGGAGGAGATAGAGGAAATTGTTTTTGAAGAAGTCTATCCGCTTTATGGTCAATCCGACATTAAAGGTTCTTCTACTGAACGCAATAAGGCCATCCAAGCAGATTTGATTACTCAGTTGAGATTGGCTAAGAAGGTATTGATTGAGGCGGCTAAGTTGGAAGATTTGCCCATCTATCAACAACTGATTTTCCGAATGAAGGAGTGTACCATTGGGGTGAAAAAGGGCCTGAACGCCGGTGATGAAGTGAGCATTCTCGAATTTTTGAAAACTGAAATTTATCCTGTTTTCAATCATCTCCATACGGTCAATCCTGCTTTGCGAAAATTGGTGGATGACTACATGGCGAAGCTCGATCCAGAGCTTGGAGTTGTTTATGACAAACGAAAGGATTACGAACAGAGCGTAGCAACCATCAACGATAAGATTGCAGCTTACATTGATTTACAACAGGAAAATGCCCAGCAAATGTTTCCCCATTACTACGAAAAGTACAAAACGGATGGGGTAGAATACAATATCTATGTAGGTGGAGCAATGGTGAAAAGTCGTGCTTTTGATCATATGCATTTACACAATTTGAGATTGTGGCAATTGCTAACCATGTGTGGGGTCGAAAATAAAATGCATCAGCTCAAGCCGCACCTCAGTGTACCACTCGATGTGGCCACGCTCATTTTGGTGCACAGTAGTCCGCTGACCATCAAATTCCGAATGGCAGAGAAGCGCTTTGATGTAGATGGAGCGTACAATGTTCGCTACGAGATCGTCAAAAAACGAATTGATAAGGCGCTGGTTAAAGGACGCAATGAGCGCTTGACCCAACCGGGAAAAATTGCCATCGTTTATTCCCAGGAAAAAGATGCAGTGGAGTACATCAAATATTTGGAATACCTCCAATCTTTAAACAAAATTGGCCCGGTAATCGAAAAATTGGAATTGGCCGAATTGCAAGGCGCCTCTGGTTTGAAAGCATTGCGTGTAGACGTTGTCTATGATGATTCACAAGTGATCGAATGCGTGACGGATGGAGCCGTTGAGGAAAAGGTCAGTGAATTGAAATGATGAGCATCCGTTCTTACGCCCAGGCGTAGGTTAGCCTATTTGATCAACTGCTCTTTTGGTATTTACTTTACCAAAAGAGCAGTTTGTTATTAGCGGGGAAGTAAAAAAAAGAAGGCGCCGCCACAGCGCCACCTCCTATGTTCAAAATGGGATTAGTATGTTGTTTAATGGGAAACACCACGGGGGTGTTCTCAAAGGGTATAGCATTAATTTAATGCCAAGGGACGGCGATTCTGAATGATTTGTTTGATGCCGTGTCTTAGCAAGTATTCTTTTCCGTTATCATCGATGTAAAAGATCTGTGCTTCATAGTTCTTTCCTTCTTTCTTTTGGTTATTGTAATAAGCGACTTCGATGAGATTACCATCGTATTTGAAAGTAACGCCTTTGCTGTCTTTATCACTTTTGGGAAAATTGGGATTGCTCTCGATGTAGGAAAGAATTTCTTGGGTATCGGAATTGACAATTTTTACGATAAATCTTTCATCCAAAAGCAGTTTGACATTTTCATTGATGAGTTGGAATTCCATTAGGGTGTAGTACCAGTTTTTACCTTTTACTTTCTTCTGTTTTTTTCCAAAACGTTTTTTGTGGGTAGACACTCTTTCAAACTGTACTTGCGTATTGTTTAAAATATTGCTGAGTCGTTTGAAGCGTGCCTCTTCGATGCGCTGGGCCATTAATTGCTGCTCCGTTTTGACTTTATCGGCTTCAACTTTATCTTTTTTGATATTGAGCTTTTCAATTTCTTGCCGCATCGCCTTCTTCTCTTCTTCCAACTGAGCAATCGTCTTCTTGTCAATTTGATCAGCTCTGACCAAGCGACTAATTTCCTCTTTAAGCTGGCCATATTGCATTTCAATATTCTTCAATTTTTTGTTGGCCGAGCGAACGTAGCGATCCTGCTTCTTTAGTTTTTTCCGTAGTGATTTTACTTTACTTTCTAGCTCTGCAATACTGTCGCGTAGGATGGAAATTTGCTCTCTGAGCGTACTGGTTTCCATACGCAAATCATCGTTGACTTGGATTTCACCAGACAATTCATCGCTCAGTGCAGCGATTTGTGATTCTTTTTTTACGATCGCTTTCCCTTGTCGATCAATGGTGTTGAACTGGCTCATGCTAAATAAGCTAAGTCCAATGATAATGGTAGAACCCAGAATGAGGTAAGCACTCTTTGTCATCTGATTAGGGATTTGAATTTGTTGAAAAATGTATTTTTATTTAGACGGTTGATCTGTTTTCTAGAATAGTTGATTTACCAGTTCTTTCCGTTGAGGTAAACCGTAAAATCCTTGCTGCTGTAATGATGCATAATGGTACTGTCCAGAGCTTGACGGAACAATATCTTTTCTTCTTTTTTCGCAAATTGGGCAGGCCCGGCAAAGGCAAAATTGGCTTTACGATTGATCATCCCAATGCGTTGCAATCTAACGTTTCGGTAATCGCCATTTAAGCGGCTTTGTTCAATAAATATTGCAATGGCAGTCCTTACGGCATCTTTGGGAGGATGAGGCAGTTCGACTTTTCGAAAGGCCATAGTGCCATCGACCAAACGATCGTAAATGGCGATCGTTTGGCGTGAGGGCGATTCTTTTTTGACTTCAGTTTTTGGTCCTTCTTGAGTTGAGTTGAGCTGTTCTTTGGTGGTTTGCTGCTCTTGGCTGGTGCAGGCAATGCAACAGCAAAGGAGTACAAATAAGCGGTGTCGAATCGGTCCATCACAAAAAATCATCTCAATGTAGCGTTTGAATGGCTTAGTATTCAAATTCAAATTTTTGGTCGGTATCATTGCGAGCCAAAGTAATATTTAGCGCTTTCCAGAAAAGCAAGCTATCTCTCTGATTGGCAAAACGTGCTTTCCCTTTGAACGTCAAAATGGCCTTTCCATCTTTTTCACTTAGGCCGCTCAGATTGAGGTCAGAAGATGGATGTTCAATCGAATTGTTGAGCAAAAAAGTATTGACCAAATCTTTTAACGGATGACCACTACTTTTCTTCACTCTAACCGCTCTGTATTCCAAACGGGCCAGTTGCGGATGAACATCATAGATCATGACCACCGAGGCTTCTTCAGCGGGCAACCAGGTACTTTTGGCATAAACCGTTTTTGCAGCTTGTTCGGGAATACCTGTGGGTTGGCCACAGGAAATCAATAGGAGGATCGTAAGCAATAGGTTGAATTGTAGAATTGGCTTCATGTTGTGTTCTGTATTGTTTTTTGTATAGCTG
>JBCCSR010000428.1:0-5374 GCA_039199865.1 Bacteroidota bacterium | reverse complement strand
TTTTTTTACTACCCAAGAATGATACCGACCTGCCATAAAGCGCTCGGGGACTCCTCCAAACAAGACCTCTTCTTTTTTCAAAACCGTCATCGGCATTTCCATCCCGTGGTATACGGTATCAAGATTGTGTAAATGTCCACCGAAAGCTTCTCCAATGGCCTGGTGGCCCAGACAGACACCTAAAATGGCTTTGTGTGCCGCGTAACGCTGAATCAAGGCAGGCATTATGCCTGCATCTTTGGGTAAACCCGGACCGGGAGAAAGAATGATGATGTCATAATTATTGACTTCTTCCAAACTGATCTGATCATTCCGAAATACACTGATGCGATCACCAATTAACTCTTCAATGTACTGAACGAGATTGTAGGTAAATGAATCATAATTATCGATGACTAAAATTTTCATTTTCTTATTTTCTTTTGCAGACTTGACATCGTCCGAATGAATGCACTATTAATTTTTCAATATTCCTTTTCAACCTGCTTCGTAAGAACCGATCAAGTGTTGGATTTACCAAGCAAGCAACATCTACAGCTCTTGTGCCTCGGCCAGCGCCTTGGTCAGCGCCCCTAGTTTATTATTTACTTCTTGTAATTCCTTTTCTTCATCACTAGCCACCACAATTCCAGCACCGGCCTGATAATAAAGCGTATTGCTTTTACTCAAAAAAGAACGGATGAGAATAGCCTGGTTCATATCACCATTGAAATCTACAAAGCCAATCGCTCCACCATAAAAGCTGCGGTTTTGATTTTCGTATTGATTGATCAACTCAATGGCCTTGTATTTCGGAGCGCCAGATAAGGTACCCGCTGGGAAGGTATCTCCAAAAATCTGGACGGGATTGCTATCGGCACTCAACTGGCCTTCGACCTTGGAAACCAAGTGAATGACGTGGCTAAAAAACTGAATGTCTTTCAATTCTTTGACTTGTACTTCGTGGCAATGTCGCCCCAAATCATTTCTCGCCAGATCAACCAACATAATGTGTTCCGCATTTTCTTTGGGATCTTGAGAAAGATCAACGGCCCGTCGTGCATCTTCTTCCAAATCACCAGAACGTCGGTAGGTTCCCGCAATGGGGTTAACACTGGCAATATTGCTTTTGATCACCATCTGTGCCTCGGGGGAAGAACCAAATATTTTATAATTGCCGTAATCAAAATAAAAGAGATAGGGAGAAGGGTTGATGGAGCGTAGAATGCGATAGACGTTGAATTCATCTCCTTTAAATTTTTGGGAGAACTGACGGGAAAATACTATTTGAAAGACATCTCCTTGTTGGCAATGTTCTTTTCCTACCCGAACCAATTCTTTGAATGCGCTGTCAGTTAGGTTGCTCTGTTCCTCTCCTTCCAGATAAAAACGATGCGGTTTGACTTTTTGTCCGTCGAGCAATTGTTCCAAATCAGACATCCGAGAAGTATATCCCTCGGGCAGGTTTTCAAGAACGTGGATTTCATCTTTGAAATGGTCAATAGACAATACAAATCGATAAAGCGTGTAACGTACGTCTGGTAAATCAAGTTTGCGCTTTCCTCGGTCAAATTGGAGGGTATCAAAATACTGAACCGCATCGAAATTGGTGTGCCCAAAAAAACCATTGAAGCCTTTGTATGCCCTTTCGTAGTCGAGCTCAAAAGACTGAATAAACTCATTCATGGCCAGTGGAACTGATTGACTGTTTTCGACCATCGCTTTTTTAGTCGTCCCATTGGGTAAATATTGAATGATCTGACCGGATCGAACTTCGAAGCTCGCCAAAGCATCCAAGCCCAAAAAGGAAGAGCAATCTTCTTTGCTCCGAAAATCATTGCTTTCCAGCAAAACCGGATCCGTAAATTGATCCCTCACTTTGAGATACAAGCCAACTGGTGTGATCATATCTGCCAAGAATTTCTTGACTTTCGTTCGGATTTTAATTTTCGTTTTGAGCGTCGTGGTATCCATATTGGGTCGTTTTTTCCTGATTTTTAGTGTTATACGTTGGTTTCTTAAGGCAGTTGCAAAGTCTTGATTGTTGAAGATGGTCCAAAAAGAAAAGCGGCTAATCGAGTTGTCGATTAGCCGCTTTTGATCAGTTGTAAATAACTAAATAGGGGTCATCACCTCACTCGATGTTCGGATTGAGAGAAGTGCCACCACCAACAGTTATTCATATTTGATCGAAAATTCATTTCTTAATTTTTGTTGATCCAAATATAATGGCATTTATAGGATTGATGCAAGCAAATGCCCATTTATTTTTTTGATGACCAAAAATTCAGTCGCTTCAACTACTTGATATACATGTTGAATTCTACCCGACGGTTTTTCTGCCGACCATCTTTGTAGCGATTGTCTGCAATGGGTTGCGTTTCCCCGTAACCCACATAATTCATCCGACTCGCTGAGATCCCTTTCAAGGCTAAATAATCAGAACAAGATTTGGCCCGTCTTTCGGATAAGATCTTATTTTTTGCGGCACTTCCCACACTATCGGTATGCCCGCTAATGGTCAAATGATAAGCCGGATAACGCCTCATAATATCCGCAATGTTGTCTAAAATCAATAAGGAGGCCGTTTTTAATGTAGCACGAGAAGTTTCAAATTCCAAGGCTTGAGCAGCCTCTAGCAAGACCGTTTTATCTGCTGGGCTAATTTCTGGACAACCATTATTGGAAGTCAAGCCAGGGGTGTTGGGACAACGGTCATCGACATCTGGGACACCGTCTCCATCCGCGTCAGGAAGTGGACATCCCCCATTGGCCGGAGGCCCCGCCTGATTGGGACAATTGTCTTGACCATCAGTCAACCCATCGCCATCTGAATCCCGATCTGGACAACCATTATTATCAGCCGTACCCACTTCGTTGGGGCAATTGTCGAGATGATCAAAAATGCCATCACCATCCGAATCTTGGTAAGGACAACCTTTGTTGTCGGCAGGTCCACTTTGCTCCGGACAATCGTCATCGGGGTCAGCGATGCCATCGCTATCTGAATCTGGACAGCCATCCAATGCTTTTACTCCCGCCTCATTGGGGCATCGGTCAATTCGATCGGCCAGGCCATCTTCATCGGTATCCGGACAACCGCGCGTAGCTGCGGAGCCCATTAGGGTTGGACAGTCGTCTTCGCTATCCGGGATACCATCGCCATCCAAGTCGCTGACTTCAACGGGTTTGGGCCCTTTTGATCCAAACAAGAACTTGAGGCCAACACTGTGGGTCCAATCACTCCGATTATCAACAAAAGCAATTTGGTACTCCGACTGCATTTCAAAGTAAATATTGGAAGTCAGTTTGAGGTCGAAGCCGAGCCCTAAAGGAACGTGGGCGCCAAAAGTGCTTCCATCCGCATCGGTATGCTGAAAACCTCCAATTCCACTAAAAACATAGGGTTGTAGGAAACTTGAGGCATTAAAATAACCAGCCTGTAAAACGGCATCAAAACTGAGGAAAGTATTTTTCTCTACCCCTATTATCGTTTCCGACAAAGGAAAGCGAACAGAAGCATAACGCAAAGGCAGCCCGATATTAAAATAGGTGTTCAAATTGCGAAAATAGCCTAGCTCTACTCCGTAATTCAGATTACTGAAACTCAAGGCTTTGTCGAGAATCGGACTATCAAAATCCAACATTAAAAATTTGAGACTTACTGCATTTCGAAAGTCAGTATTTTGGGCTTGCAATGGACTTTGAATGGCTAGGATGGCCATAAACCCTATGATCAAGATGAGGTGTCGCATGATTGAAATCGTTGAGTGATTGGGACGCTAAATCAGTTTCGAAAAAGAAGGGTACAGGTTATTCCAAAAGACCACGCCCTTCTTTCTTAATTTTTCCTTCTTTATTGAGTTTTTTCATCAGTCGATCGAGAATGCCATTGATAAAATCCTTACTTTTCTCAGTACTGTACAGCTTAGAAATTTCGACAAACTCGTTGAGGGTTACTTTTGTTGGAATGGTTGGAAAAATCAACAACTCACAGAGAGCCATTTTCAATAAAATCATATCCATGACCGCCACTCGATCCGCATCCCAATTTTTTAGGGTGGGTTCAATCAATTCAAAAAATTCTTCGTTGCGGGTACAGACTTGACGAATGAGCTCCTCTCCAAAATCGACCGTTGTTTCTGCGGTGGGTTCGTAATTCCTGAAAAAACCAAAATCTGCGGGTAGTGCTTTGATGGATTTTTTTACGGTTCCAATAACCAGGGATTTGTCGTCGACCCAATTGGCATAAGTATCCTCAATCAATTCATTGAAAAATTCGTCGGAGGTACAAAACTTATACAATTGAAGTAAGATCTGTTTGTGTTCGGCATTGGTACTCGCTTCACGAACATATTTTTTGTAGGCATCCCCTTTGGCAAATTCAATGTAGAATTTCCGGATATTGTCAATGTCTACAATTTCGGCAAAGCCGTATTTTTGTACCAGATGTTTGTAGGTAATTTGTCCAAAGATCGATTGAACTAGCTCGTTATCAAATAACTTGGCAGTAAACAATTTGTCTTCTTCCGAGGGGAGGTGTTTGGCTTTACGTCGTTCAGCATCCTTTTTAGCATACTCCGTAATCTTGAGGAGATGATACATGTTGAACAGGTACAACTCATAAGAGGTTTGAATACCTTCCCGGTAACGCTCGAGGACATCCTCAAAGGAAAGTTGTGGATCTCTGCTCATGGAATAGAGCATCTGCATGACTTTTATGCGGATATTTCTTCGACTAAGCATTCTTTCTTTTTAGTAGCGGACATCTATCTTTAATGGCGCAAAAATAAATCACAAGGCCTACCGAAGCAATTACTAAAACACGAATTTCATTTGGGGGAATAACTTGCCCAAAATTGACTCTTCGCTTGGATAAAATCCTTGATTTTGTTTTTTCGCTTGACTCTTTTGCACAAAGAAAAAATAATTTTTTCAATATCCGTTCACTTATTGGATTATATTTAACTGCAAAGCAACATTTTTCTTTGGCCTCATTCCAAATGCTGAAGTACAAAGGGAAGCCATAATGAAATTGCCAGATTCACAAACACTTGTAAATCTGGCAATTCCATCCATTTGGCTGTAAGCCATTATTGCAAACCGGCCTTTATCTCCTCAAAAGAAGGCAATTGGCTAATGTGCCACTTATCGACGATTTGTCCATTCTTCCACAGGACCACTCCCGGATTGGATCGAATAATTGTTTTCAAAAGGATATCATCTGCCTCGTAAAAAGAAAAAGGCAAATCCAGCTCCTCCCGAAAATCACCAATCATCTCAGCGCCCGCTCCACCAACTACTGCGTAAGTCTTGAATCCCGACTGCGCCGCCGCTGCTGCCAAAGGCTTAATTTGATCGACGTAAAGCTGCTTCCAGCTTTCATCCCAAACAT
>JBCCSR010000427.1:0-5375 GCA_039199865.1 Bacteroidota bacterium | reverse complement strand
ATAAAATTGGTGAAAACAAAATTGTAGATCACTTTATTATTCTGGAGGTGAGTGAAGAAACACCCGAAGATGAATACTTTGAGGAACTGGAAATGGAGGAAGTATTCGTCACCTACGAAGACGCTACCACGAATTCAAATAATTTTGCGGATAAAGATTTTTGGGAATTTACAACAACCCCTGTGGGGGACTGGGGGATTTATCGATTAACATTAGAGTGAAATGAAAATTAAACTTTTTATCATCATTGCCCTGTTTCTTTCAATCCAAAGTTGTGACAATAGTGACGCAACTGTATTGTTTAGAGTTATAAATAAAAGTGAAAATGATATCCTGGTTCATGCGAAAGGCATTCACCATGAAATTGAATCCAGTTTGCTACCAGATCAATCGCTTGCCTTGCAATTAATGATTGGCGTAACTACTAGCCCAACGGTTAGTGATGAATATTTTTCTTCTATTGACTTTGATACCATTCAGATTTATCAAAATGGAAATTTAATTGAAAAAGACTTTTTAGATAGAGAAAATTGGGTCTTTGAAAATCATGAACAAGATTTTGGTATTTATGAACTGACCATTGACTAAAACAACATAGCAATCAACTTGAACAGAGTAGTTACGTCGGAAGACTAGCATCGCTGGGCCTCCGACGTTGATCGTTGTTTGTAGCCCAACCACTGGTTGATCACTTCACTTTAAAAAGTGCCTCATGACCAAACTACCCTCTTTTCATCAAACAGTACGGATCACTCAAAATTGATGTCATCAGAAAATTTTCTTAAGTTGGAAATACTTTCTAAGCTGACGCTTTTATAATTGACCAGGCATTCTTCACTCTGATATTTTTGCAATAACTTTTTGGCGTATTCTGTGATAGACTGGTAATGTATTTCGTCTTGTTCTAGTTGATAGAAAAACTCAAAGGCAATACCAGTCAATGCAACCCTTTTGTTTGCGCCTATTTTCTTCAGAACATGCTCAATAGTTTTTTCTTTAATTTCCTGCATCGATGCTTTCAAGGGGACATTTAAGGGTAAGGATTTAAACCTTCTATTTCTGGCCATTAAGCCCACAAAAAAGCGGTACATCAAATTACTTGAACTACTCTTCAAATTGCTTGGATTTCCGTCCGCATATTGCGTAAGCATCGCCCCTCGCAAAATGGAAACTAATTTTTGAAATTCATCAATCAGTTTTGGCTGTTCGTGTAAAATAATAGATACGCGATTGAGGATTGATTTGATTCTACCGTAGGTATTGGGAGGCAAAGCAGCAATTTCTTTCTGAAATAAATTCTGTTCTGCATACCATTCTAGTGTTTTACGCTCTAGTCGTTCCAGTATTTGCCGCTCTTCTTTTTCGAGTAGTGCTATTTCTTTCATTCCCATATCGCGGACGAGCCCGTATTTTTCCTCTAAGGTCATATTCCAAGGGAAGTCTGATACGGGTAGTGCTAGATTGGTAATGACTTGATTTTTTGCCGCAGAATCTGTTTCATTTCCCTTGTAATTGCGCCCTTTCAATATGGAGTGGATTTTCTTGGGAGAAGTGGTCTGCTGATATCTAGAGTACCAAAGTACCACCCTTCGGCAGATCATTTTATTTAAAAACTCTTTAAATGCTTTTGGATTAGATGGTATCTTTTTATTGCCCTTGAGCTCTCTGGTGTATCCTTCCAAATCGAAGAGGATGTTTCCGTTGACTACTCCATTACAATATTCTTTAGCTCTCCGAGCGATGTAGTGTTCATTATTTTTGTAATTGATGGAGTTTCGATGGGCAAGATAAAAAGGCTCGTAATACCTCCAATTTTCTGTTGACACCCTAAGCAAACGTGCAATCGCTTCGTAGTTTTCATCTCCTTTGGATACGAGTTCATCGCAAAGAATGTTTAACGTACTTTCATTTTCTAGATAGTCCCGTTTAGGATAAACACTTACTCGAACACTAAAGTGATCGAAGCTCTCAATCAAAAACTTTCGAGGCAGGGCAGATAGTGCAGCTAAGCTTAAATGGCGTCTATTTTTAGAGAGTTCTTCTAAGAACCTGTAGCCCTGAATTTTTTGATGCACCTTCACTACTCCATCACTTTTTTGCTCTAGACGATAATCAGAGAGTACCAAAGTGATTCGATTTTCATCGAATTCATCTTCGTTCAGTAAGGCCCAGGCTTCCTCGGCATTTTGCGCACAAAGTACCTGTACACCACGACGCTCAAGCCCTTTGATGAGCAGAGCATTTTTTCCGATCTCATCATCCAGTAGCAATAACGTCCAGCGATGCTTTGCCTGTACGACCAACTCTTGTTTTACTTCTGGTACATTTTCATTAGTAATTCTTCTACAATTCATTTCTACAAAGTTCAGGGCCTGCACTCTGGAGTCTGCACTTTGGAGATCAAATTTGAGTTCAATTTCTTTCAAAATGGCGATAGGCGATTGATCAAACAAAGCATAGATCCGCTGGATAGATTTTTCCAGGGCTTCTCTAAATTTAATTAGGGGTAAGTGATCAACGGTACTTAGCTTCGACAAATCATGTATCTCGAGTTGGGCCAAGCCATAGTTATTGCAATAATTTCTCTTGATATCATTCATTTCCAAATCACTTAACGGCTCCATGTCTTTTAACTTTCCTAGCCATTCATTTAAGTGGCACGGGAGTCTTAAAAAGTCATGTCCAATAGAATTGACAATTGCTCTATCTAGTTTGTTTTGCGTCAGCTCTTTTCTCGATACACAAGAGGTAAATAAGATGGGACAGCGGAGATCAAATTCTCTCCTAAAGCACTGTGCAAGTTTAATTCCGTAGTGCTCGTTGGTGAATACTTTTTGGCCTTCTTTATTTTCAAGTAATTCACAAAAGATGATGAGCCCTTTGTAAATATTCATTGCTTTTGGGCCCAACCCATAACATTGCTTGGGAGTCATTAGGTCAAAAAAAGTAGGATTACCAATTAAATCAAGATACTCGCGATCACTGTGAACCACAAGATAATTGCTGCTAGCGTGGTGAGGTTGATGTTCTGTAAAGTTCATAATCCAAGACTTTTTTGTAGTTTTCTTAATAATTGTATGACTTCATGTTTTAAATGTGCCCCTTCTCTAGGAATGGCTTGTAGTTTCTTTACAATATCCCAAGCAGCATCGGATAACCAACGAGGTTGATCGTCAGGAAAACGACCAGCCTCTATCATGATGAAAAAGTGGCGTTCCAGCGCATTTTTTCCCGGAAAAAACCTTAGGGCATAATTAACACTACTGCTCCTTTTCATTTCCAACAAGGCCGGGAGCACCTCATAATAAAAATCGCCAGAGATGTGCGACTGCACAACAATGTTCACCCTGGGATAAGTTTCTTGCAATGAATAGGCAATGTAATGTTGAGTAGTTCTGTGCAAAACTACAAAGGTGTGATACCCACTGTAGATTGCGTTATTAATGGTTCTTTTAATACCTCTTTCGTCAGCGCTATCATTTTGAAAGATCATTTCATCAGCCATTTGCCCTACTTGAAAGCTCACCTGTCGACCACCATTTAACGCACGAGTTATTTGTCGTTTGATAGGTGAGGATAATTTGCATTTCTTGGAGTTAATTCCGTTCTCATTAGTATATACAATGAATAATTTTTTCATTGAGCTAGTTTGTGATCCTGACTGCGGTTAGGAGTTTCACTAAGGTGAATTTAACACGCTTCTTAATTGCAGATTCTATGTTATTGAATGCGATAAAAAAACAATGACTGGGAAGGGTCGCTGGATTACCTTTCCCAGAGGTAAACACGATGTATCTCCCTTCTTGATCAACTCTGGTCTTTTGAAGTAAATAACGATAGCAAAGATTGATGTCAGAGGAGGAATACTTTGGATGTTCTTCAATAGCTTCAGTACTTCTTAGCTGGTCAATAATCTCCCTACTATTATTAACCAGTGTTTCGAAACCAGAAAAATGAATAATGATATATTTACAATTGTATTGTTTGATCCATCGTTTTACTAAGCGTATCAAGTCCTCAATATTTCTCGTTTTGCTATTTTGGGGATCATTTTCTTTTCCATAAAAAAATTGATGTAGATCATATTCAGCTTTGGCAGGTACATGGACTCCTTTCAACGCAAACATCTCATTGAGGTAGACCGGGGTATCTTCTGAGTTAATTCCCGGCGCCAAAGTAGAGCAAAGCAAGTCCTGCAATCGTTCATCGAAAATGACAATATTGGTATTCATGGTTTCCAATAATTCCCACTTGAGCATTTTATCACTGCCAATATTCTTAATGTCAATTCCCGACAAACTGGTCCCATTGTCTAGGCGTTCATAATAGCCAAAAGATCGATAGAACTTGAGCACATCTGTTGCATTTTCGTATTCCAATCTCTTATTGAAATGACAACTGTGATCATCCAGTAAAGCCAATTGCTTATTTCCTTTAAGCTCAGAATCTTGATCAATAGTTTTCCACCCTTTAATGACGGGTTTTCCTTCCTCCTGTTGGATGCTCCTCAGGAAACTTTGGTACCACTGTTCAGTGAGTTGTTCTTTGAAGTGGTTGATCGTCAACAAATCAAGTTTCTTTAGGGATAGTGGATAAAATGGTTTTTGGATTGATTTAAAATTATACTTTGCGGGGTTTAGGTGTTGTGCTCCTACCAAAATCCGAGAATGAGAGTTAAAATCCATAGAGGTTGTGTTCTCTAATTTTTTTTCAAAGAAAACCCCATTATTGTTGAGGCATTTTTTAGAATGGCTCCATTGTTCAAATGTTGCCTCATCCAAAAAAACGGTACAAAACTTTTCCTTTAACAAGTAAAATTCGTATTGCAATTGATACTTTTTGGCGCGAGTATCCACCAAAGTTTTGCTAAGTTTGATCCAAGGAAAGGGAATGTTTCGACAGTTTTGTGTAAAGTAAGTCTTGCCGGAAGAATACATTCGCTTTTCGTCAGAAGTACTGATCATGTGCATGGAGACACCTATCAAATACGCAGCACAAATCTTCATCTCTAGAATGCCCCAGCCGTCATCTTTGATCTCATTGGTACTATCAATAAGCGGATCATTTAGATGGCCAGTTATTTTCTCAATGATGCGATCTGCCTCCTCTTCGAGAAAAGTTCGAGTCGTTTCAGCAACACTGATCTTGATGTACTCATGGTCTAAAATAGGATCGTCGATACTTTCTCGGGTCAATTTAAGTTCAAAAAAAGAGGCAATTCCTTCGGTAGTGTCCAGTGTGCTGGGAATCGAATGCTTGTATTGATTTCTAAAAATATTTTTTAAGATAATTAGAAATGCTGTTGCTCCATTTTGTCCACCAGGAAAAGAGACGGACAAGTCAACATTGAGATTATCATCAATGACTAAAATACT
>JBCCSR010000426.1:0-5387 GCA_039199865.1 Bacteroidota bacterium | reverse complement strand
TACAAATATTGTGCTAGTTTTTAATATAACCAGCAAAATCCCTCCTAAATAGTGAAAAAAGTGACTTGTGGAAACTAAACCTAAAAGAACTTGGTGTTTGATTTTATAGTGTTTCCCAGTGCTTAAATGTCTAGCTTTCTGTCGAAAGTAAGCTTTCCATGATGATTTTGGGGCTGAGTAGACAAAGCTTTCTTTTTTTAACGTAATGCTTACATTATTAGAGTGTGCAACCTCATTGACGAACAAATCGTCATCGCCAGAGAGTAGGTGAGCATGTTTGTCGAAGCCCCCGGCTTTGTCGAAAAGTCGTTTTTTGTAAATCAGATTGCGTCCCACCCCCATGTAGGGATGACCAGCTAAGGCAAATGAAAAGTATTGAATGGCGGTAAAAATAGTCTCGAAACGAATGAACTTGTTTAGAAACCCTTTTTCGGAAAAATAAGGTCCATACCCAAGTCCAATTTCCACCCGGCCCTGTATTAGCTCTTGCATTTCTCTCAACCAGTTCCTACTCGTGGGCTGACAATCAGCATCCGTGAATAAAAGAACCTCGTGTCTTGCTGCTCGAATTCCTGCGGCCAAAGCCGGCTTTTTACCACTGCCTTTGGGCTTATCAGTAATGTCAAGCGACCACAAAATAGGATTTTTTATATGAAAATTCAATAATATGTTTTGGGTCTGGTCGCTTGAATTATCGTTGACTACTATTACCTCATAGGAACGGTAGTTTTGATTTAGAATACGGGGAAGGTTTTTTTTTAGGTTTTCAGCCTCGTTTCGAGCACAAATAATAATGGATACGGGCCTTTCAGCCGATGGAGTACTCGTTTGGGAAGAAATGGATTCTCGGAAAAAGGCCAGCTTTGAAAAAAGAAAAATCCAGAAGAGGAGTTGGACGATTGTCGCCAATACAAAGCCGATCAAAAGGAGCTGACTGAACAAACCGAAATTAAGGTTTTGGATGAGTGACAGAAGACGCTGGCTGAACCCGTTTGTACTCCAAACGAATTTGAGCCATTAAGGCTTGAATTGACTTTCTTTGCTCAATCAATTGGTTAAATTCACCAGGAGTACTCTTCCCCATCTTAGCTGCTGCAAACGCTTGCCGAAGATATTGCCATCGATCTCGATACCACCAGGCCAACAAACCAAGTGGATAGAGGCTCAAAAAGTAAATCAAACTCCACCAAGCATTCCCTCCCCAGCGATAGATCAAATAAACCTGCAGGCCATAAATAATGGGAAAAACAAAAATACTCGATATCATTTTAACGGTAGATTTGTAGCCCTCAAATAATTTCATCTTTTGAGCAATCCAACTGGGGAGATAGCAGGCTAAAAAATTATTGAGCCAACCATACAAAAACAAAGGAAAGCCAATGAGCATTCCAAGCATTTTCAAGCCCATTTGTCCCACCCCCTTTGGGTCCTGACTGGCCACAAAAGCGGCATCACTACTTTTATTTTTTCTCAATTGCTCAAAATACTGGAATGTTGTTGCTTGGAGCTGTTGATAAACTTGAGAAACATTCTTTTGCGCATGACGCAACTCTTGGAGTACTTGCTGAGTTCGATGGAAATGGGCTTCCATCCCGAGGGGAGCATCTGTAGTCTCAATCGTTTCCAAGTGATGCAAAAAGGCATCCTCCTTGTCGTCAAGGGTATGAATAGTCAGAGCCCTCACTTGCGTTTCCAAATCAGCAGTCATTTGTCGTACGGTTTGAAAAACATCTTCTTGATACATTTCCCGGTACTGATCTACTCTAAGCGGTTGTCCAACATTGATCAACAAGTTGCTTCTAAATTCATTGGCTGCAATATAGTTGAGCCCAATCGGTAAAATGTAAAGCCCCAAGGAAAAATCATTTGCTGACTCCGCACTCATCACGATTCTTGCGGTCCCCGTTTTAAATTTTGTAACCCTTCTTTCGAGTTCCATGCCTCCTTGTGGTGCAATGTACAATGAACCGCCAGAAGCCAGAAAAGCATTGCATCTGGCAAAACTCTTTCTATTTTGAGCCGCTCGCTTTTTCTGCGCTTCCTTTCCTTTCCCCTCCACATCTTTAGGGCGTTCAATTGGAATACAATAAAAGGTACCAAAAAACCAGTTCCCAATGGGATGCTCGAACATGTTGATATTGGCTAAAAAGTGCTGCATCTTTGATGTCCGAGAGGCAACTTGCAATGGATCTATCAGGGCATTTGGATGATTGGAAACGACAACTCCGGGGTGGTCATTGTACAAACCTTGCTTGTTGGTAATTACTGTTTTTGCGTAAAAAATTCGAAAAATCAGTTTTACCAACAATTTGACGGCTTGATAAAATAAATAGAGAAATAACTTCTTCAAAAGAAATTGTTTTTATTGATTCTTTACTGACGACAATCACTTACTTTCTACGATCAGAGCAACCAAACAAAGTACACAGTTCGTCCCCCTTCTAATAATTGTCACAAACTATACCCTAAAACCCAGTAGATACTCCTTTACATCACGATCAAAGCGCTGAGCGTCTTCTCCGTGAAAACGCACCTGAATCGGTAATGCAAATATAGGCAATTGATGCTCGATGATATATTTCCGGTGCAATTCTAAACGCATCGCATCTTTTTCAGTTGTCAAGATCACTTTGGTTTTTCCCTCAATCCGTTCGTAAGCCTGCTTCAAATTGGAGAGGTCAAAGTGAGTGAAATAGTGATGATCTTCGTACTCTAAGACTTTGACCGATCGAACGCGCGGTTCTAAATAAGAGAGCAAATAATCGGTACGAGCAATGGCGCAAATGAGCAAAACGTCAAGATCCGCTCTCAGTAATAGTCGCTGACCAGGATGAAAAAGGTAATAAGGAGCTTGATAATCGTAATAGGAAAAATAAATTTGCTGCCATTTGAGCGGTCGGATTTCATCAACCATGCGCTGGCGATCTTCCGCTGATAATACCGCAGGACATTTGCTCACCACAATAAAATCAGCTCTCCGATAAGCCGAGCGCCACTCTCGCAAGCGCCCCGAAGGAAGCAAATAATCACGAGTGAAAGGATATTGATACTCCGTCAAGAGGATATTGAGACCGGGCTCAACAGACCGATGTTGAAAAGCATCATCAAGCAAGATCGTCTGTGTTTGCGGTTGCAAGCCCAGGATTTTTGGAATAGCAAAAGTTCGACTCTCACTTACACTCACCAAAATATCGGGAAATTTTCGTTTGAATTGCAGGGGTTCGTCTCCAACCTGTTCGGCGTTGTTGCGAGGTCTAACCAATTGGAAGCCGCGAGTTTTTCGTCGATATCCTCGACTAATCGTAGCGATGTAAATATAATCTTTTAATAGTCGGATGAGGTATTCGATATGGGGAGTTTTGCCCGCCCCTCCAATCGATAAGTTGCCAACTGAGATGACTGGAATGCTAAAGGAAACGCCTTTAAGGACACCACTTCGATAGAAAAAGTCACGGATACTAACCCCAAAACCATAAAGTAATGAGAAGGGAGCCAACAGCAGTTTTACCAAAGTTTGTTGTATCATTTCCCTATTTTGAAAGACTGTTTGCCAAATGAAGTAGAGGCGAAAGCACCATATACTTCCGTACAGAATGCTTCAATAAAACGCATTTTCCTTATTCTGGTTCTAACCGATGATTAATACGATTCACCTGCTTTCATCTTTTCGGCATTTTCAGCAACTTGCAAAGCCTCTATGATCTCCTCCAACTCACCGTTGATCACCCGATCCAATTTATTTAAAGACAAACTAATTCGATGGTCTGTCACCCGGTTTTGTGGATAATTATAAGTCCGAATTTTATCTGATCGATCCCCAGAGCCCACCAATGATCTCCTCTGTGCGGCTACCGAAGAATCATGCTTCTGTTTTTGAGCATCATAAATTTTTTGATAAAGCCTTTGCAGGGCAATTTCTCGGTTCTTAATTTGGGAACGACCGTCTGTACTTTCCGATACAATCCCGGTTGGCAAGTGGGTAAAGCGAACACCTGACTCCGTCTTGTTAACGTGCTGCCCTCCGGCTCCACTTGAACGGAAAGTGTCTACTTTCAAATCTGCTTTATTGATGTCCACATCCTCCATTTCAAACTTGGGCATGACCACCACTGTTGCTGCGGAAGTATGTACCCTACCTTGTGATTCCGTCTTTGGAACCCTTTGCACACGATGGGCCCCAGATTCAAACTTTAGTTTGCCGTAAACATCAATTCCCTTAACCTCAATTACCAGCTTATTGTAACCACCGACTGTTCCTTCATTAACGTTTAGAATTTCCGTTTTCCATTTTTGGCTATCGAAATATTTCGCATACATTTTGTACAAATCTCCGGCAAACAAACTGGCTTCATCTCCGCCTGTTCCAGAACGAATTTCGAAAATAACATCTTTGGAATCTTCAGGATCTTTGGGAATCAACAAAATTTTGATTCGCTCCTCCATTTCCTCCCGTTGGGGTTCCAATTCCTCCAACTCCATATTGGCCATCTCCTTCATCTCTTCATCTTCTTCTTTCAACATCTCTTTGGCGGTATCGATATTACCCAGTAAACTTTTGTATTCCCGGTAAACGCCAACAATTTCTTGAAGGCTCTTGTACTCCTTGTTTGTTTTGGCAAAGCGCTTCATGTCCACAATGACCTCGGGATCTGATAGCTGTTCCTCCAAATAAAAATAACGATCCTGTATGGCTTCTAACTTTTCTAACATAGTCAATTCAATTGTATACAAAATAGAGAGAAAGGCAGAGTGGAATCACTTGCCAAAGAAATGTAAGCACAGCTACTGGAAATGATGTAATACGCAGTTTTTCATGATAGTGGTGGCTAACGGCTGCAAAGGTACTAATTTTTTACCGCTTTGATAAACGGAATACTAAAGTACCTGCCCTAGCGCTTCAGGAAGTTTAACCTGAGGACTTTCATGGCGGACTTGCTACAAGTGGATTGATCGATAAGCACGATAAGTCCAGGGCCTGTTCAATGTATTATTGAAAAACCAATTTCCAACCAAAAAATGACGACTGATATATAGGACGGCTCTCTTCTACAGGGTGTTTCGCTAGATGGGTGCGATGCGAATCTTATCTTTTATAGATTGTATGAGGGCGGGAGAAACTTTGCGGCGGTGAACTCTACTCTTAATAAACTCTCTAAAGGATTTTTCTTTACTTAAAACTTCAAGGTAAGCAGGATTGAGTTTGATCTCTCTTAGTAGTTCTCTTTCTGCATCTTTGGTTAACTCGTTGTCTAAGTACATATTGACTTTTCTGACGAGATCTTGATGATTTTGCTGAATGCCCATTTTAAAAGATTTTAACTACTTAGTATATCATCAAAAAGATTACCATTCAATCTGGGGGCTGGCAATCTGTGGAAACGTTATGG
>JBCCSR010000425.1:0-5389 GCA_039199865.1 Bacteroidota bacterium | reverse complement strand
GTACTGATCGCCCCCTCCAAATCATCTCCGAGATCTAAAAGGAGATCACCGGAAAAAGTGTAGCCCCAAACAAAATACTTTCCCTGATCAAAAGGGGCAAAATCAAAATAGCCATCGGCACTGATCCCAATAATTTGTTGATCATCATTGGCGATGAAATAACGGTAATCACTAGCTCCACTTCCCGAATTACTAAAATTAAAAGCCGCCAGCAAATTGTCTTCAATCGTAAGGGTTGTTTCGTCATCGACAGTGCGAACGCTGGTCTCCTCCATCATCGATCGATCAATGGTGATGAAATTATCGGAGCGATCAAAACAAGAAGTTGCCAAATTATTTAACCCCACATTGTCTCCAAGCTGCCCGATAAAGTCTCCTTCGTAAGACAAACCCCAAACACGACATATTCCCGGAGCTACCCCTTCAAAGTTGGCAAAGTTATCTTCAACCAAAGCCAAAATTTCATCATTCTCATTGGTGATCAAATACACGTAATTGGCATTGACGATTGACGTATTGACAAATCCAACGTAGTCACCATCATCGTCTCCTACACAAGCATAGGCGGTTGTTGCGCCATCAGTGGTCTTTACGCGGGCTCCATCAACACGACAACCAATGATGGAAGTTCCTACATTTTTTTTGACCAAAATAAAGTTATCCGATTTAGTGATACAGGCGGTAGCAATCTCCCCATCCAAAAAGTCACCAATCTCTAAAAGGAATTCACCATAATAGGCATAGCCCCAAATCAAATATTTTCCTTCAGCAAAAGTGGAAAAATCAAACTGCCCACTTTCATCCAATCCAATAATTTTCCCATCCTCTCTGAGAATAACATATTGGTAGCTCCCTGCCAAAGTTGGTGTATTATCATACTGCACAACGGCATTGGCATTGCTATTGATTTCCACAATAGCTTCTCCGGTCATCGTCGTCAATTGTGAAGGCTCGCGCAGCACGCGATAAATGGTAATAAAGTTTGTGGAGAGGTCAAAACAGTCATCGGAGAGCATGATGGCTTCCTCTAAAAAATCACCCGGACTGACCATCAGATTCCCCGTGTAGGATAGGCCCCAGGCTCGACAAGTTCCCAAAGAAAGTCCGTTGAAGTCCGTAAAATTATCTTCTGGAATAGCCAATACTTGATTGGCCTCATCGGTCAGCAGATAAACATAATTGGCATCGGAAAGGCTGTTATTAGAAAACCCGATATAATCTGCATCATTATCGGCAATACAGGCATAGACTTCGGTATCCCCATCGGAGGTTTCCACCATTCCACCATGACATTGAGCATAGACGGAAAAGGAGGTAAAATAAAAAATACTGAAAAGGCAAAGCGAAAGCAGTTGAGGTTTGATCATGGCATTATGGTTTTTTATTTGATAAAATAGTCTTGCTCGCAAATAAGAATTGCATTCGTGAAGTGCTTATTGCAAACAAGGCTAACAAGTAGTGTTCAATAATAAATTTCCCCTTTGCATTTTACTGGTGTTTTCACGATCAACGGCTTACCCTTTGATTGATCTTATGCAATCGGAAATCTATTTCTGAAGGATTTCTAAATCACTACAATAGAGCAGGTCTCCTCAGTACCTATCCAAGCTGTAGTTTTTTCTCAATAAATAATTTCTGATAATCGGAAAAAGGCCTCGAAGGGCCTCAAAGGATATTTAAGAATGCAAGCAGGGGGAAGTTCTTTTTAAAACAAAGAACACATAATCAAATATAACAATTTAAACCAATTAAATCAATCATTTCGTCATCAGCTTCCCAAAAGCATCGCCTGATAGACCACTTTGGCATACTAATTGCTCATAAAATAGATGTAAGTTTTGGTTAAAAAAATTGTAAGATTCGTTTCTAAATAGCTCGCTCTCCGCGAGCTTTTTTTTTGTATTTCAGCAAATTCGTAATTTGTGGCATTATCGAAAACAATCATGATGTTGCACCTTAGAATTTTCATTTTTACCTGTTTTATTGTCGGCTTGTTCAGTTGTCAGACTTCCCCTCAAATCAGAGAAGGATGTCAGTGTGATTGTGAGCAAATGCTCGATCCCAATTTACCAGACGGAAGTTTTCGCTTTGTCGTTACGGGAGACCCTCAGTACAACTACGAGGATATGAATCCGGATAAGGCCTCAGTGCTCAATGCAGATCAAATCTCGGAGCGCTTCGCCCAAAAAATTTGCTGCGAACAATACAAAGGAGCTGTCATTTCAGGGGATCTGACCCATTATGCTCGGCTCGATGAGTTTGAGCGCTACCAAAATTTTATCCGTTGTTTTAGCCCTTATGCTTTTGACGGATTGGGCAATCATGACTTTTCTTGGAGTGATGAGACGGCAGCGGATAGCAGTGATTTTGCCGAACACGGTTTGGAAGAAATTATCGAAGTCGAGGCCGCCAAATGGAGCCCTGCTTGCCTGACCATTTGGGATGACGTCCGGACCCGCAAACGCATTCCCGAGGTCAATCATTCCTACCCCAATGTACATTACTCTTGGGATTGGGAAGGAATTCATTTTGTACAGCTCAACCTATCACCGGCAGAAGCTCCGGTTAAATACAAAGTGGCTCAAAACCCTTTTAAAGCATTGAGTTTCCTAAAAGCAGATTTGGCCAAACACGTAGGTCAATCAGGTCGTCCTATTATTTTAGCGCACCACTATGGATTTGATATTTTTTCCATGGGGGTAAGCGAAGACGGCAGTATCAATCCCAAGGGCGAATGGTGGACCGCGGAGGATCGTAGAAAATATTGGGAAGTGTTACAACCCTACAATGTCATTGCCATCTTTTCTGGCCATGCGCATTATTGTAAAACCTGCTATCTGCCTTGGGATGGGGAAAACATTGGAGAAGACAACGTAACGCCCCCCTTCATCCCCACCTTTGTAGCTGGCGCGGCTCGGGAAGGCAAATACCTCGATTGCGAGATCAATCAAGACAGTTTGATTGTCAGCCGTTTTAATCACGATCAACCCTTGTTTAGAAAGGCCTTTGCCATTGATCGGGGAAAGGAAAATGATTGATTGCCCCTTTTTACTGGACCAGTAAATTCAGCGTAGGAATTGGTGTATCTTTCGTTTTCGCTTTTAATAGATAATGTCCTTGCTGTATTCCTGTCAGATCGATGTTGAATTTATTAAACCCTTCATTTCCGCTCCATTGGGTAGAACGCACCAAGCGACCTTCTACACTGTAAATCGACAATTGGAGCTCCTCTGCCTGTGCCAAAGTCATCACCAAATTGGTATCATAACGGGCAGGATTGGGATAGAGCTTGACCTGTTTGATATGGTTATTTTCAATTTCTACTGATCGAATGTCACTATAGGAAATACTCGCATCTCGATCAACAGATTTCAAGCGATAATAACTAAGACCGGAATAGGGCGCTTCATCGATCAAGTCGTATTCCTGAATGCTGTACTGATCGCCTAGGCCCTGCACTTTTTCCAACAACTCAAAATCTCGACCATTCCGACTGCGTTGTACTTCATAATAATCAAGATTGACCTCACTAGAAGTTTGCCATCGAATCAAGACTTGGTTTTTGCCCAACAAACTGGCTTCGAATGCTTCCAATTCGACGGGTAAAAATGCAACGGGTTCGAGATAACATTCGGGGTCAACCAAATGGGCAGCAGTCACCAAGCTGGGAATTTTGGTATAGTCGTTAAACAGTGTTCCATTGATGATCGCCTGACCTGCTCCGAGCCAATCTTGAATCAGGGTTTTGAATACCCCTCGATAATCGTACTGCATTCCACTATCTTGCAAGTTTCCATTATCGGTAAGATCTCCCAAGTTAACATTGGTGCCATAAACCCCAGCTTCTACGGCTGAGCCAAATAAAAACATGGGGGCATGATTGCCGTGATCCGTTCCAAAACTTCCATTTTGTACTGCCTTTCGGCCAAACTCCGAGAAGGTGACGGTCATCACTTTCTGTTCGATTCCCATATCCGTCATGTCATCGTGGAAAGCCTTGATGGAATCGAAAACATCGGCAAGCAAGTTGGCATGCGTCCCCAAGTGGGTATCTCCTGATTGGACCTGATTGGCATGAGTGTCAAAACCTGTTTTGTGCACCAAAAATATTTTCGTGGTACTGCCCCCGCTGATCAAACGCGCAACCGTTTTGAGTTGGTCACCCAAGTTGGTATCCGGATACGTTACCGAGGAATTCATTCCGGCATTGTACACATTGGTAATCCGTTCTCCATAAATATTGGTCGCATTTTCGGTATTCATGATGTACTCAATTGCATCGCCATATTCGGAGTTGATCAAAGTCGTCAGTGGAGCTGCACCCAATCCGCTGAGCAAACCAAACAAGTTAGATGGATCTTGCCCCGATAAATTACTGGCGACGTAAAGTCGATCGTGGTTGTGAAAGCCTCCTGAAGGTTTGGAATCTCCCAGCTGAATCCCCAGAGGATCGGGAAAAGCATTACTTGGCTGACCAAAAATGGCGGGATAAGCCGATTCCAAATAGCGCCCCATCCATCCTCCATCCAAATTGAAATTTGCGGGAGTACCATCCCCACCGGACAACCACAAATCCGTCGACTTGAAATGCGATCGATTGGGACTCGGATAGCCTACCCCTTGCACCAGACTTGCCAGCCCCGCATCGTACATATTTTTGAATGACAACATCGAAGGATGTAAGCCCACCTGATCTTCGATAGCAAGGGTTGCGTCCAAAGGAATGTAAGCATTGCCTCCCGTGTTGGTAATTTTGATATCCGGACGAATATTGGCGTAAGTATCATACTGATTAATGGGTACTAGGGTGTTGATGCCATCATTGGCACCTTTGAGAAAAACAATGACCATTACCCGATCGCTGATGCCCTGACAATCTACCAGTGGAAACATGGAAGATCCCGTAAAGGAATGTAGCGGTGTTCCATTTAAAACCAAAGGGGCCAAAGATAAACCACCAACATTTTTCAAAAAATTTCGTCTCTTCATTTTTATATATTTTCGAAAAATGACCAATTGCCAAATCGACCATTTCATTTTTTTGATTTAAACACAACGAGTAGTCCCGACAAATAAGGGTCCCTTACATACACTGAAATTCTTGGGAAGACAACAGCGTCGTAAATAAAGTCTCTAAGGGAATACGCACCGCGGTGGGATCATTGCTATTTAAATAGCCATTCCAGGAATAGTACCAATCCAATAAGGACAAATTGTCTAAAAACACCTCGTTTAAAAAGTAATCAAAACGATCAGTACTCGGTGTTTCTGGCAGTAAATAATCGGTCAACTCTTGAACGAGTGCAGTCCCATCGGAAGCATCAGAAAATAGATTGGAGTTTTGAACAAAGTCGACAATATCGAGCTGAACACCACCCGTATTCCCACC
>JBCCSR010000424.1:0-5410 GCA_039199865.1 Bacteroidota bacterium | reverse complement strand
TGTGCACCTTTTTGTGCGTTGGCACCGACAAAGCCAATATACATGGCATCTTTTTCAATATACCCTACATTCCAAGTATTCTTTAGAAAATTATAGTTGCGTCTAGTTGTTTTTAAGGAAAAATAATGCTCAGAAAAGCCATATCCCAGTGGATGCGTATTGTCCATTCGGAGTTTGTAAATGGCTCCTGGCATGGCGTTGACAATTGACTTTCGCTCTTGTCCTTCGAAGGTTTGTAATCGACTGTTCAGGCGAGCTTCTTCTCTTGCTTTGCGGGCCTTTTCCTTTTCGGAGCTCGTTGCGTATTTACTCAAAGTAAAACCATCTTTATCTTCAAATTTGCTCAAGGCCCCTCCAATTGCGATCAACTTTCCTCCTCCTCTGACCCAACGTTTAATCTTGGTTCGCATACCATCATCAATAGATCGATAAGAACCGCTTGGTAAAACTAAGGTATTGAAATCATCTAGGTCCGTACGTCCCAAGTCTTCAGCGTCAATAATGGTAATGGCCTGTCCCAAGTCTTGCTCGAAAAAATACCATACATGCCCAAAATCATTGGTTGAAGTTTCCTCTCCGGACAAAACGAGAATATCTGGTTTTTCCAATAAACGCATTCTGGCAGAGCCAAGGTCTGCGCCTTTTGTGGCAAAACCAGTAGTCAAAGGAATCAACTCTTGTTGATGCGTTTGAGCTGCTGCAAACAACATCCGCTCAAAAGCACCTCGATGCTTTCGATTGTCTCCCCGATTGATGACCAAAGTACCGATCCCAAACTTCCTTCCTGCGATTTCAAAAGCCTCTGTCGCAGCACGAACGGCTATTTTTTGATCCAGCAAATCCTTTAAAAAACGAGCATCCTTCAGCGAACTCCATTCTACCACATAACCATAAGCTCGAGTTTTTTCGGGTTTTACCGTTTCGACCTGAGGTCGTTCATATTTAGCATTAACCCCGATGCGCTGAGTGCTAGCATAGGCCTCCAAATCATAAGCATAGGGAAGGGCCCAGGCAGTAATGTCATAAGTTAGAGAATCCGGTAATAGTGGCTCTGGTTCGAACAAAACCTGCGTCAATACGGCCTTGGGTTGATAGGCACTCACGATCAAATCTGCTGCACTGATTTGCGTCATCCCCGTCTTACCAGTCCGATAATCGAAGGCCTTTATACTGCTCTGATTTTGAGATCGACCATAACGAATTTGATGCTTGTCCAGGAATTGGCACAGCTTTTCTAATTTGTCCGCATCATTGTCTGCCTTGACGACAAAGGTTCGGTAGTCCCCTGGCGGTTCATTGATGGCATCACTAAAATACTTGGCAAAGCTATTGACCAATTGGGGAGCATTTTTTGCACTTACTTCGACGGTTGATAATGCGGTAGCAGTATGATGGTCAATTCGATCTTGTAGGGTAAGGGTATCTCCACTTTCTCTGACAATCGCCCTTCCCGCTCGGCTATGGCCTCCCTGCTCGTAGGTCATTCCAATAGCACCGTTGAAGGTAGGATAAGTATCTCCATAGCTCGGATAGAAAAGATCGAAAATCTCACGGGTAAAGTACAACCAACCTTCTCGATCGAAATACTTGGTATGATTCAGACCAACCTGTGTTTGAAATTCTGCTTGCCAGTTGGTGATGTATTGATGAAAGGGCTGTGCCGCCGGGGCAAAGTAGTAATGGTCATTGTAAAACATTTCATGGAAATCGACGTGCAAATGAGGCATCCAATTTTGGTAAGCATCCAAACGCTGTTGGGTCTCCACTTGCGTTTGCCAAGCCCAATCTCGATTCAAATCAAACAGATAGTGATTGACTCTCCCACCTGGCCAAGGTTCATCATGCTCGCGGGCCAGTGGCGAAGGATTGACAATTTGATTGCCGACATTCCAACTCCAATGCGCGTAACGAGAAAAACCATCCGGATTGAGACAGGGGTCAATGATGACCACCGTATTTTTCAGCCAATCTTGTACCTGCTTGTTATCGGAGTTGGCCAATTCATAAATCACTTGAATAGCGCTCTCTGGTGCCCCAGCCTCATTGCCATGAACACCAAAACTCAACCACACAATGGCCAATTGCTCTTTTTCATTGACGGTTCCATCCATCAATCCGGTTCGTTTGAGGTTGTTGGTTCGGATTTCCTCAATTCTTGCCAAATTTTTGGGAGAGGAGGCAATCGCGTAAAGTAATGGCCGCTTCTGATAAGATTTGCCGTACTCTTTCACAACAACCTGTTTGCTGTTGTCTGCAACGTGCTGATAGTAGTCCACCAGCAAATGATGCGGAGTAAAGTGTTTTCCCCATTGGGTCGGTAAGAATTCCTGGGGAGATTGGAGACTCCCTTGGGCAAAGACCGAGCTAAGGCAAATAAAAGAAATTAAAATGAGTCCTGCTTTCTTTGTAAACATGAATATAAATTTGGTTCGCTTTTAAAGAAGACGTCTTAAATCACCTTATCGCCATTGACCCGAAAGGTTTGCCATTAATATACAGCCTCTGCAATTCTTCGAATCGTTTCGGTATCGCCCATCGTGTAGTAATGAAGACAAGGGACGCCTTTCGCTTTCAATTCTTTTGATTGTTGGATGCACCATTCGATACCTACTTCCCGAATGGCATCCTTATCTTTCGCTTTTAAAGCCGCATCGACCAAGTCATCGGGCAAACTGACGAAAAACAGGCGGGGAAGAGAACTCAATTGATAGGCTTTAGTAATGGGCTTGAGGCCAGGAACAATGGGTACATCGATCCCATCCGCTCGGCAAGCATCCACGTATTCAAAGTATTTTTGATTGTCAAAAAACATCTGGGTAACAATATAACTGGCTCCCCCTTCAATTTTTTGCTTGGTAAAACTCAAATCCGTTTGCATGTTGGGCGCTTCGATATGCTTTTCTGGGTATCCCGCAATCCCAATACAGAAATCCGTTTTTTCCCCATTTTCGATATTGGAGTCGAGGTATTTCCCGGTATTCATATCCTTGACTTGTCGGACCAAGTCCAGCGCGTATTTATTGCCATCTTGCTCGGGAATGAATTTACCATCAAACTTACGAGCATCCCCTCTCAGAGCAAGCACATTTTGAATATTCAAAAAATTGAGATCAATCAATACATTTTCCGTATCCTCCCGGGTAAAGCCACCACAGATTAAATGGGGAACCGCATCGACGCCATAACGGTGCATGATTGAGGCACAAATTCCTACAGTTCCAGGACGTTTGCGAATGGCGATTTTTTCGTAGTAGCCACTCTTTCTTTTGTTGTAAATAAATTCTTCGCGGTGGTAGGTAACATCAATGAAAGGGGGTTTGAATTCCATTAGTGGATCTAGGACATCAAAAATAGCCTTCATCCCACCTCCTTTGAGCGGAGGCAGCACCTCGAATGAGATCAGGCTTTGGCCGTTTGCCTTCTCAAAATATTCGGTTACTTTCATTTTTTGTGTTTGTAGCTTAATGAGATGATCTTGTGATCAAAATAATTGATAAAGGCTACAAAATTACAAAAATAAAAGGGTTCAATTTATCATCAAAAGGTAAAAAGGCGGCCTTTCGGAGCATTATTTCTTGTCCTTATCCTTGTTTTTGAACTTACCATCTTTCCAGGCATCAAAGAATTGCTTCCAGGCAATAGGATTGAAAATATTCATGGGTGGGGCCTGACCAATATAATAGCTGGAGCGCGCTTGCTCGCGAAGGTAGTAACTTGCATTTTCTTTGCCGTCGTAAGGCAAATCATCCATTTTCATCGCCAACACATCTTCCGCTACATTTTTCATGGCTCTTTCTTGGAGATCTTCGGTGATGTCCATGGCCAGAAATTCCAACTTGAAGTGTTCGCGACTGGGCCAAGGAAAAACAACCGTTTCTGGTAAATTAAAAGTATCTTGAGTCATCAACTGAACCAAAGAATAACGATTGTCTTTGAGGGTATCTGGAATCATGACTTCAACCGTTTCGTAGCCAATGGCAGAAAAGATCATGACATCTCCTTTCTCTACAACGATAGAAAAGAAACCACTAAAATCAGAGTACGTTCCTCTTGCCTTATCCTTTACCGCGATGTTGGCGTAAGGTACGGGATACAAATCCTCGTTGCTCCCATCGAGCACCATTCCGGAAAATTGAATTAGATTAGAATTCTTCTGCTGTGCCCAACTCGTGTCGACAGCAAATAGTAAAAGGAATATGACAAAGTAAAGTGTGGTATGCGCTTTCATTCAATATTAGTTTGAAACAAGACAAAGCTGTTCTATTCAAAATTAACCAAAATATAGCAACCTAACGTCAAGCTTATTTATTTTTCTCCTGGAAAAATAGACCATTAACATAGATTTAACAGTGAAACATCTCGGTCAATACTTTTTGGTTTTCAGTCTTTTAGACGATTCTAAATGATGGTGCGAATCCTCTAAAAAAAGTTGTCTATTTAAGGCAAACACCCTGAATATCCCTTAAGTTGTAGCCAGTCCAGTATTCTTTTTGGTCCAACCATAAAAAAGAATGTATCCGTAACAAGCAATCACTAAGAGCAAAGCAGTTTTAAAGCCTGCCACATCGGTAAATAGGCCGTACAAAGGGGGAATAATGGCGCCTCCCACGATCGCAGTACACAACAGACCGGATGCTTTGGGTTTCAATACCCCCAATCCGTCGATCGCCGTGGTAAATATCGTTGGAAACATAATTGAGTTAAAGAGGCCAACAGCAAGAATGCTCCACATTGCAGTCAGTCCGCTCGTCGTCATCGAAAGTACGATAGCACTAATGGCCAACAGCGCAAACAACATCAGTACTTTTGCCGGTTGAATGATACTGGTGAGCACTGAACCAACAAAGCGACCAATCATTGCTCCCGACCAATAACAAATGACAAAGATGCCCAATACGGCATTATCGTCTGCACCTACTAATGATTTGTTGAAGAGCTGAGCAATAAAATTGGCAAAATCCATCATCCCCGAACTTTCTCGAATGAGCGGAATAATGTTCATATCTTTGAAATAACTGACTAGGTAACTCCCGATAGCCACCTCCGCACCTACATAAAAGAAAATACCAAAGACACCAAGCATCAATTGTTTGTTCTTGAGGGCTTCTCCGTAGGTTCCAGCAGCTTTCTCTCCCATGATTTTGGGTAATTTGGCAAAAAAGAAAATCACCGTAATCAGAGCAATGAACATCGCCAAACCCAGAAAAGGTTTTTGAACGGCCGCAGCTTCACTCGCATAATAGGCTTCTTTTGTGCTATCGGTCAAAGCGGCAATTTCCTCCTTAGATTTTACCGTATCGCTCAAGATAAACAAAGCCCCCACTGCTGGCGCAATTGCAGTGCCTAAAGAATTGAAGGCTTGAGACAAATTCAAACGACTGGAAGCCCCCTCTTCTGACCCCAATACCGC
>JBCCSR010000423.1:0-5413 GCA_039199865.1 Bacteroidota bacterium | reverse complement strand
CCCGCTACCAAACCTTGGCGATCCGTTTCGATCATGTGCCCTCTCTCCAGAACACCTAGCGCTTTGTAGATTTTGGTCAAAATCCGAGCAACCGTAGTTTTACCAGTTCCTGGGTTACCGATGAACACCGTATGCAAAAAGAAATTGTTGAGGACATCCTTCCCCGTCTCTCGATAAAAGCGAACCAATTGGACCAATTCGTTGATTTGTCGCTTGATGGTGCGCATACCGATGAGTCGATTCAACTCGTCGAGGGCCTCGATGAGTAATGCTTCGTCGATTGGGATATGTGGCAATTCCCGCTTCGTCTTGATCTCGATCTTCTCTACGTCTTGCAATTGAATAATAGAAATGTCTTCTTTGCTCAAACTTCTAGGATTCTCTTCTGCCATTACCCGCAAACCTAAGTTTATTTTGGCCTGCTCAATCACATCGTAGACAAATCGGGCGTTGCCAAAAGAACGATCTCGGTCGCGGTAAGCCTTGGTGATTAACTCATCGATTTTGACGGAAGCCAAGTCGGATAAGACCACATCTTTTTCTCCACAGGCATAACCCGCTATTTTCGACAACTCTTGGGGCAAGTAATCCGGGAATTCAAAATAGAGTTTGAACCTAGACTTTAATCCTGGGTTCGAATCCAAGAAATGCTTCATTTCCTTGGGATATCCCGCGACAATCACAGCAAAATCTCCGGTTCCATTGGACATTTCTTTAACCAAAATTTCAATGACTTCCCGTCCAAAGTCTTTGCTATCGTCGTTTGAACGCGCCAATGCGTAGGCCTCATCAATAAACAAAACACCACCTCTTGCTTTCTCGATGGCCTCTTTTACCTTCGGTGCCGTCTGGCCAATGTATTCTCCCACCAAATCTACCCGATCCACTTCGTGGACATGCCCTTTGGTCAATAGCCCCATTTTCTTGTAAAGTAGCCCCATCATTCCGGCGACCGTCGTTTTTCCAGTTCCGGGATTTCCAATGAAAACGGAGTGCACATTGATTTCCTCTTTCTCCTCAAATCCCTTTTCTTTTCGGAGCTGTAAAAACTGAATATACTGAGCGTGATCCCTGACTTTTGCTTTAATTTCTGTCAAACCAATGAGATCATCCATCTTCCGCATTACATCTTCGAAAGTCTGATTGAGGTCCGTTTCTGGAGTGAGAATAACGGGTTTGTGTTGGTTGGGCAACAAAACGGGAGCAATTCCTTCGATAAATTCATCTCTGACTTCAAAGGGAATGACCGCCAATAAGCGATCCATAAAAATGATTTCAGCAGTATAATTGTCTACGCGCCAACTTCCTTTTACATTGGAGCCCCAACCGGCCGTAATCTTGATCAGCTCGTCTTTCTTTTCTACCCGCTGCAAGCGAATGACCTGCCCTTTCAATTCCCGGGCGTCATTATAAAATTTGGTAAAGAGTTCGCACTGCCAACTTTTAGAGGTATGGAGATTCTTGAGAATCAATTCAACGTAGATGTAGCGGGTCTCTTCACTACTGAATGATTTGAAATAGGTCCGATCATCTTCGCTCAGATCATCGTAAGGACCTTCGTAGAGGCGCAGTGATTTGACTTCGAGGTAGGCATTTTCCCCTTTCTTAGCATTTTTTCCTGCATCTTCGACGTAGAAATACTTGGTAGCCACCTTTTCTCCCTCAATCCAGGCTTCCCAGTAATAAGTTCCCTTTTTCCAAAACTGGCCCTCTGTCTTGTTGCCCCAACCTTCGCGAATGTAAACGACATTGTCGTATTTACTTACTTTGCGATTCTCAAAAGGAAGTCGACAAATCTCTTCTCTTCCCTTTTTCAGTTTGTAGCAACGCAATTCAACATCAACCTCCCAATCTTCCTCATCATAACGTTTATTGTAGAAGGAAACTTCAGCATAGACATAGGTCGTCTCATAGCGGTCAAATACTTGTCGGTACTTTTTTTTATTGTCTGCCAACCATTCGGTAGAAGTATAGACCTTCAGTTCTCTAAACTTATACTTTTTATAGTCTGGGTGTTTATAACTTTCCGCCATCTAAGCTTGGTTCATTTTGAAAAAATGCTTGTACACATGGTCAAACCGATTTATAAACATATTAAATTTCAAGTATTAACACAATGAATACTGCAATAATTCTTTAAATTTTTATTTAATTTGATGGCTTTCTCCGTAAATCTATTTTTCACTGAATTACTCATGCAGTATTTCCACCAATAATCTGCCCTGAGGACGACTAAAATAACAACTTACTGATTTCATTAAAGGCTTCGAACGGAAATTCATTGCGTACGAAATATTTAATGAAATCCAGGAAGAAAAATGGCTTTTTGAGCACTACTGAATAGGGAGTTCCGCCCCTATTTTGGGTGGACCACAGACCTTCTTTGCCCAAGTCTTTTAAATTCCCTGATTTTCTGTATCTTTCGGCGCTATGGCGATCTTAAAACTCAGCATACCGGTATTGGTTCAAAATATCCAAACTGACAATGGATTGCACTATCGCCTACGTCCTCTGTTCATCTCCAATCCACAGGTCAATCACCGAAGATTTGAGCTGGCGATTAGCAAATTTCAAAAGGAGATCAAACATTACTTTGCGGGCTTCATCCTCGACAGAAGCAATATCGATGAAATTCTGTGGTTTGGCTTCAATCATGAGCTCACTTACAAAGTATACTCGTTTCAGTTAACCATAGGCAAACAATTCGTTAAAGGCCCCTTTGGGATTGTTCATTTTCAGCTCCAAGGACTTACTTTTATTTGTCTACCAGCGTTCAACAATTACCTATTTATTGCCCAAGCTGATTCTCAGGGAAAAGTAAATATTTTCGAGGAAGCCAAACGAGCCATTCAACACCTCTTTCGGGTGTACAAAAGTAATTTGGGGGTAGAAACAGCCCCAGAAGCCTACTTCGCAACCAAAGGCGAATTCGTGACTTATGTCCACGTCAATCGAAGCATTATCTCCGCTCAATTCAAGTTTGAACGAGATCAAGTCAATTGGTTCTTTTCCCGCCTCAATAGTGGTACAGATTTCGATGGAGCAGTAGAAATCGATCGGGTGGGTTACGACCTTAACAACCGCTACCCTGCCGAACTCAAAAGAGCCTATTATCGAGAGGACTTGATCCATCGGCTCTACCAAAATGTTTACCGAAAAGAGAATGTCCCCATTGCTTTGATTGGGAAAGACGGCGTTGGAAAACACACTGTCATACACGAAATCATTTGGCGCTATCTCGATGGTAGAAAAGCGAAGATCGCCGATATTTCAACCACAAAAATATGGCACGTCGACCCCACTCGCATCATCGCGGGGATGAGCGTTGTAGGATGGTGGCAAAAGCGCTTTGAGGCCATTCTCAGTTTTGTTCGAGATCGCATTTTTAGAAATAGCAATAAAGTGGGGCCTCCGGATAAGATTTTGATTGACAACCCAGTAGCCATGTTGAGGATTGGTAAATCTTCACAAAATTCCATGACCCTGAGTGATGTCTTGCTTCCCTACTTGGAAAAAAGGAAAATACAGGTCATCATCATCGCTACCCCGGAAGAATGGAAAATCATTCAGGAAAAGAATCGTCGGTTCAGTGATCTCTTTCAAGTCATTCGCATGCAAGAGCCCGACTATCCCACTGCGGTCAAAATGGTTTTACAGCAAAGGAAATACCTCGAAATTAAGGATGCCTGTGAATTCACCTTTGGGGCCATTAGCCAGCTCTTTACGGTCCACCGCAATTACCTCAAAAACAAGGCCCTTCCCGGAAGTATCATGAAAATAATGAATCAGCTGGCGGTAAAATACCGGATGAGTCAAATCGATATTCC
The DNA here is from genome assembly GCA_039199865.1 of Bacteroidota bacterium. Lineage (GTDB taxonomy): Bacteria > Bacteroidota > Bacteroidia > Chitinophagales > Saprospiraceae > JALZUU01. The sequence goes on along the minus strand of JBCCSR010000423.1, from coordinate 1,586 downwards.
CGAAGTTCGAGATGAATTTCAATCTTTTAGTGGCCTTCAAGAAAAGATATTTGACCCTAGCTTGGCCTTCGAACAAGATGAAGTGCGCCACAGTATTGCCCGAGAATTAGTTGGACAACCAGCCGCTGTTGACACCTTGTCGGATGCCATTCACATCGTCAAGTCAAAGCTCAACAATCCCAACAAACCACTGGGCTCCTACTTGTTTATTGGTCCAACCGGAGTGGGTAAAACCCAGGCCGCAAAAGTCCTCAATAACTATTTGATGGGCAATGAAATGCAGCTGATGCGATTCGACATGAACGAATACATCGACGGAATGGCCATCCAAAGATTGATCGGTGATTATTACAATCCGGAAGGACAACTCACCGGTAAAGTGCGTTATCGTCCCTTCGGCGTCTTGCTCTTTGATGAAATTGAAAAAGCACATCCCAAAGTCCATGATCTTTTACTTCAGGTACTCGATGATGGCCGATTGACAGATAGTCTGGGTAGAACAGTCGACTTTTCCAATACTATTATTATCATGACCTCCAATATTGGCGCCAAAGCAGTAGCTGCTCAATTGGGCTTTGAGACCCAGAGTCGAGATGAAAGTGCCATTTACCGCAAAGCCGTAGAAGATCATTTTCGACCAGAGTTTATCAACCGCATTGATCGGATCGTCATTTTTAATCCCCTGGACCTCCAACATATTCTGAGCATTGCTCGACTACAAATCAAAGAGTTGCTCAAACGTGATGGCTTCGTCCGACGAACTACCATTCTAAATATTTCTCAAAACGCACTAGAATGGGTCGCTCGTCGAGGCTACAATGCCCGAATGGGCGGAAGAGCGCTAAAGCGTCAAATTGAACGAGATCTCACGGCACTCTCCGCGGAGCAGTTGATTGCTAGCCCCAGTGATCATCCCATTCTGATGAATATCGTTTTGGAAGAGGACCGTCTTTTGCCTCAAATTACCCCTCTGGAATTTGCCAGCCCTCTTCCCAGTGAATGGCTCCCCCAACTTCCACACGAAAGTAAGGGCAAAGGATTTTACAATAAACTCATCCGAAAAGTAGAATCACTGGAGCGAAAAATCCGGCGAATGGAAGATGATTCCTACTCCTCCGACGAGGAATTGATTGTGATTGGAAGCGAAAAAGGACAAAACCTGGACTGGCAATACTACGATTTTAAAGAGAAAGTGGCACAAACCAAACAAAAGGTAACCCACCTTTCCCTGGGTTTTCGAGACAAATACTTTAGGGATGGTCCAGCCATTCCACTCCGCTTGAAAGGCAGTACCCTTTATCCGCGCAACCAAGCATTCAAAGTTGTCAAGGAAAATATACGTGATCGACTCTTTCAAAAAGAAGCGCTCCAAGAAATCAGCGAGCTGTACGAATACGCATCCTCTCAGTTTGATAGTATGCAAACGGAATTCATCGATAGCTATTTGGACGTCGCATTCCTTCAACTCTTTGCCAAAGGTTTTCTTTCCGAAAAAGCCGATAAAATTCGCTTGCGATTCAAATCCTACATCACGGGAATGGGTAAAGAAGAAATTGCCTTCCTCATTAAAAATTATGAGCAATTTT
>JBCCSR010000422.1:0-5414 GCA_039199865.1 Bacteroidota bacterium | reverse complement strand
TATGGCAAGTAGCAGATGCAAAAGCCTCGTCCTGGGGGAAGGAAATCAAATGGTCCTTTGAATACGAACGTAAAAAACAGCACAGTCTACGGGATACTTACTTCAAAGCACTGGATACCCTCAAAGAACATGGCCCAGACCCCGATTACAAATATTTGATAGAAGTCTTGGAGAAAATAGCCGGCGCAGCCGATGGGTTTAGCAAAAAAGAAGGCATGATCATCAGCAACATGCAAAAGACGTTGCGTGCACATTTCTTAAACTTTTTGGGCGAAAACAGATTGGTCTAAACCAAGCGATCCTCTCCACCGCAAAAAGCAAGTCTGAGCCCAAGACACTTGACTTCGCCTCCTTCCCTTCTCCTCGTGTGGCACTTACAATTTGGACTTGCTTTTCGCTTCCATTGGCTGTTCTCTCCCAAAACTCAGGTGGCGAGTTCTGCGGCTGGACATTGCACTCCGGTAATGACCTTATAAAAATAAGCCTTATCTGTATCACAACCTTTGCTCCCACAAGCCACATGATCACACAAACACTGGCTAGGGTTTTGATCTAAGACCGCAATTAGATGCCGCATTCTCTCCTCAAAAAGCGATGGATGGGCTACTCCTGCCGGATAGGTCTGAATCTGATCCTGCCAATCAATAAAATTCAAAGTTCCAACCGAAGCGTAGTCCCAATGATCCAATCCATCGAACAATTCAAGAAAATCTTCAATGAGGCGTAAACCGATGTTCTTTTTAAAATGGGGAATTTCCGCACTTGTTGGTGGCATGTGTGGCACAATATCATCCTGATATTCATAGCGGATAGCAGGGTTGGTATCATTGGAAAAAACGGAGTGAAAAGCATTGGCAAAATGCTCATTCCCTGATCTAGCTGGTTCAAACATGATCGGATGAATATTGTTGGCAGAAATGCCATGAGCAATGACCAACAGCATTGCGGCAATGGGAACAATTCCTCCCCCTTTACTGTGTCCGGTGATGATGAGTTGCTTATTGCCCCCTTGTAATCTTTGTATCACGTCGGTAAAACAGCCCTTATTTTGGAGATGCTGAAGAGATTTACAAAATCCATGGTGCACTTTCCCAGGAAGCGGATCAAAAACTTTTGGCTCAGCGTTGGCATCGTTTAGCCAATCTTTCACCGTAGAAATGAAGCCTTCTCCGTGGTGGATATTGAAATCGGACAAAGTGCCTCGAAAAGATAAGATCACATAGCCATCAATTTCGCCCACATAACAAGCATCGATGTATTTATTGCCAAAAATGGGTTGATCGGCCTGGTAAATGTGGATGGGCGCATCGGAAAAAGGTACTCTGGTACCATAATCATTATTTCTAATATCTGCCTGTGTAGCTCTATCAAAAATAGCATAGGCGGCCAGGGCTGCGTTGAGCGTAGTCGGCACAAGTTTTTCTAAGTCTTCTAATTGCACAAGTTTTCAATTTTGGTTGGATGAAATGAGGTTCTTTGCTAAAGGTAAACGTTATTTTTGAGAACGAGGAATCCAGTTGACAAAACAATTGCTTACGGATAACGATAAACCTATATCTAAAATAATGCCTATTCCATCCATCCATTTCGTAATCTTCACTATTTTTGAATTGCTTTGTGTTATCTTTTTTTCCATCACCCCAAAGAGGTTATCCAAACATTCAGCTCCTTTGGTTTGTGATGCCTATTGCAAATCAATAACCACATAATACGTCCAAAATGAAAAATGCGCTGCTCTTCCTTTTACTCCTATTCATGACCCACCTACATAGTCAAGAGTTTGACCGAGTAAAGATGGATCAATTCCTCGATGCTCTAGCTAAAAATGATCGGGCGATGGGTAGTCTTTCCATTTACCAAGATGGAAAAAGGGTATACGAAAAGAGTATCGGTTACTTGGATGTAGACCAAAAAAAACCAGCCAATTCCCAAAGTAAGTACCGCATTGGTTCCATATCAAAAACCTTTACGGCCATTGTAATGATGCAAATGATTGATGAGCAACGGCTTGCTCTGGATATGCCCTTGAATAAGTTTTTTCCAGGGGTTCCCAATGCCGACAAAATCACTATTGAACAGCTGCTCCAGCACCGTAGTGGCCTTTTCAATTTTACCGATAAGGAAGACTATCCCACCTGGATGGAGCAAGCCCAAACCCAGACCATGCTTCTCAAGCGCATTGTTGAAAATGGAACAGATTTCGAGCCGGGCGCTGCAACTGCCTATTCCAATACCAATTTCCTACTGCTTTCCTGGATTGCAGAAAAAGTAGACCAAAAAGATTTTGCCCAGATTATCGATGAAAGGATTGTACAAAAATGTGGCTTAAAAAATACTTTCGTGGGTGGAAAAATTGATACTTCGGACAATCAAGCCCACTCCTATTTTAAGACCGCCAATTGGATAAAAAGTCCAGAAACAGATATGAGCATTCCCCTAGGGGCTGGTGCCATCGTTTCTACCCCAAGCGATTTAAACGAAATGCTGATCCATCTTTTTGGCGGTCAATTGGTCAGTAAAACCGCTTTGGAAAAAATGAGTACGATGATCGAAGGCTTGGGAATGGGACTATTTGAGGTTCCTTTTTATGAACGCAAAGCCATCGGACATAATGGGAGAATAGATGGCTTCGAGTCCACTGCCATCCACTTTAAAGCAGACAACACGACCCTCAGTTATTTGTCAAATGGCCTTGCCTATCCCTTTAATGATATACTGATCGGGATCTTGAGCATCTACTTTGGTAAAGACTATACCATTCCAGCTTTTAACAGTACCCTAAAAGTCAACAGTGAAGACCTCGATCGTTATGTAGGCACTTATGCGAGCAAAGGCTTGCCTTTAAAGATCACCATTAGCAAAAAAGAAGGGCAACTCATTGCCCAGGCAAGCGGTCAATCCGCTTTTCCACTGGAGGCCTTTGAGCCCCACAAATTTCGCTTCGATGCAGCGGGAATTATCCTAAAATTTGAACCCGCCGAACAACAAATGACCTTATTTCAAGGGGGAGGGACTTTTATTTTTAAAATGGAATAAGTACCTATTTTAAAATTCCGTTAATCAGCTGCAATCAGTAACTGTTTTCTTGGGTGGTACTAAAAAACCTCATCGTATCTTCCAGGTGTGCCTACGCTTTTGGTCTTGCCCAAAATAATATTTGCTTGCTTTTACCTGATCAGGAAAATTTAAACCTGCGCAGAGAACAAAAACAAAACCATCTACGGGCCATCAAACTAAGGTAATTTTGACCAATTGGCGACGCTTTTTATCTAAAATTTTCCCAAGCGAGAAATGTTTGTGAATATTTGTTTTACGACACAATAATTTGAGATAAAAGCATATTTTTGTATAACTTTGCCCTTTGAAACGAAATTTTAAAATTAAGAGCAAAAGCACATATCATCCGTCGCTGGCCCTTTTCCTGGCCTTCCTCGTTCTCAATGCCTTAGTGTTGAAGAAAATGCATTTCCATTTCGATGGAAATCATCATCATGAACATCGTGTTCAGCATACAGATGATTGTCAGGGTACCGTTCAACTTAATGAGGTTGAACTAGATACACATTGCTTCATCTGTGATTTTAATTTTTCCCCCATTCAGTCCTCAGAGACTGCATCAACAAGCGAGTTAGCAAACAAATATAAAGCGAAAGCGCAAAGCTCTTTTGCTCAATTGATTAGTGGTTTATCAGTTGAGTATCCTCACGTTCGTGGGCCGCCACAACTTATTGAACCTACAAAGATTTTGAGTTAGAACGATGAGGTTATCAATACTTGCACTAGGTTGCCTTACCTTGCAATCATCAAAACTCAAACTTTAGTCCCATTTTTCTTTGCTTAGACCAATGAATGCTCTGTAACTATACCAATGTATCTATACAGCTCACTTCATAGTTCTTTGGATGCTTTCTGTCTTCTATTTTTGAGCGAGACAGCTACAAACGTATTTTATCAATATTTCAAAAATAAAAATCATGAAAAGATTTAATTTAAAAGCCCTTTCTTTTCTCCTTGTGACTTCAATGTTTGTCGCCTCTTGTGGAGATGATGAGCCTATGATTCCAGACGATTTAGAAGTCATCACCCAGATGAGCTACATCCTCACTCCTACTGCTGGTGGTGATGCCATTACCCTCAACTTTGATGATCCAGATGGAGACGGTGGAAATGCGCCAACTGTAACCGGTGGAACGTTGAGTGCCAATACAAGTTATACTGGTAGAATCACTTTGAGTAATCCAGACGAAGATGTTACTCCTGAAATTACGGAAGAAGATGAAGAACATCAATTCTTCTTCGCCATCAGTGGTGCCAACTTGACGATCGACTACGCAGACATGGATGCGAATGGCGATCCTATTGGTTTGACCACTACCCTCACTACTACCGATGCTAGTAGCGGTAATTTGACCATCACGCTAAGACACAAGCCAGACAAAGCAGGAACTGGAGTAGCCGGTGGAGACATTAGCAATGCTGGTGGAGATACCGATATCGAAGTTACTTTTAGTGTAGACATTCAGTAAAAAGTAAGCGACAAGCGAGACAATTGTTTTAAATATCGAAGGTGATGAAAAAATACTTAATCAAGTGCTTCTCCCTCATTCTTTTGGCCTCCCCATTGATCACTTCTTGTGGTGATGAATCAGAAGAGGTCGTTGGTCCAATAGTATTTATTACTTATGTCTATTACGTTTTAACTCCTAATGCTGGTGGCGATGCGATCATTCTAAGTTTCAACGATCCAGACGGAGAGGGCGGGAATGCGCCAACGATTACTGGTGGAACCCTACAATCCAACACTACTTACACTGGCCAAATTGTTTTGGGGACTCCCGATGAAGACAATACGCCGGAAATTATAGTGGAGGATGTGGAACATCAGTTTTTCTACGCCGCAAGTGGTGCCAATATCAGTGTTCAATATGCAGACATGGATGCGGATGGTAATCCTATCGGTTTGGCCACCACCCTCACCACGACGGACGCCAGCAGCGGGAATTTGACCATTACTTTAAGACACAATCTAGACAAAGCGGGAATTGGAGTAGCGGATGGAGACATTAGCAATGCTGGTGGAGATACCGATATGGAAGTCACTTTTGATATAAACATTCAATAAAACGCATGAAATATCTTACTCGATGTATCGTCATTTTGAGCTTTTTATGTGTTACTTTACAAAGTAAAGCTCAGCAGTGTACCATACAATTTAAAGGATTAATAAAAGATCAGAGTACGGGGATTCCGCTCCCCTACTCTAATGTTCTTTTGAAAGATCAAGGACGTGGTGTGGTAACAGACTCCTTGGGTAATTTTGTATTGGATGGCCTTTGCGCTGGAGACTATCATTTAGAATTCAGTCATTTAGGTTGTGAAGAAAAACAATTGTTTTTAGTGTTGACAAAAGACAC
>JBCCSR010000421.1:0-5415 GCA_039199865.1 Bacteroidota bacterium | reverse complement strand
TTCGTTTTTGACGCGTTCGGCCGATTTGATTTGTGGACCGTGCCCCATGATATCTCCGACAAAAAGCAATTGAATGCGTTTGGTTTGGGCGACATCTTGAGCAGTCGATGGACTTAAATTGAGGAAAATCAAAATGACTATTAGATACCTACTAATCCCCAAACTCCAATGTGTCCAGTTCGTCAGCTTCTGAGTATGCAATGCCTTAGAGTTCATTTTTCAATGCTATGGAAGATTAACGAGGTTGGCGTTCAGCATTCTTGCCTCCAGGTATTTTCGCCGTTCCGTAATTTCCCGAGTCAAGTATTTTTCAATCATCAAACTAGCAATGGGTGCGGCATAAGTCGCTCCCCAAATACCGTGTTCGACGTAGACGGCGATGGCAATCTGTGGATTTTCCTTGGGAGCAAAAGCGAAAAAAACAGAGTGATCTTTTCCGTGTGGATTTTGCGAAGTCCCCGTTTTGCCACAAATAGGGATTTCTGGATGATAAGCAATCATCCCTGTTCCACTGGTAACTACCCGTTCCATCCCATTGACAATGGCTGGATAAAAGGCAGCATCTATTGGGACTTCCTTTTTTTGGGTAAAACGTTCGGGGATGCTAAACGTACCTCCTTTGAATGCTTTGGCGATATGTGGTGGATAATAGTATCCTCCGTTGGCAATAATGGCAGCGAGATTGGCCATTTGTAAGGTGGTCATCTGAATTTCACCCTGACCAATACCAATTGACATGATGGTGGGCGATTTCCAACTCCCTTTGGCTTTAGGATAGAGATAATCATAATAAGCAGTGGTGGGGACATTCCCGTCTGCTTCATTGGGCAAATCAATACCCAATTTTTTTCCTAATCCAAAATCGTAGCAGTATTGAACGAAAGTATCTAGTCCAGGTACGGGATCATAAAAGCCATTTTTGTCTACCAACCTTCGGATAGTATGGAAGAAGTAGGTATTGCAGGAATGTTGCAAAGCAATTTCTATATTGTAAGGATGGCTATGTTGATGACAGCCTCTTGCTAAACTTTTGTAAAAATAAGCACCCGAACAGGAAAATCCTTGATTCAAATGCAGGACGTCTTCTTGTAATGCTGCCAGACCAACCACCGTTTTGAAAATAGAGCCAGGAGGATATTCTGCCATGATTGATCGGTCGAGAAATGGCTTTAGAGAATCTTGGAGTAAAGTATTGAATGCTTCGCCCCGATTGCGGTTGATGGTGAGCAAATTGGGATCATAAGTTGGTGTGCTGACCATGGCCAACACCTCGCCACTAGCGGGTTCAATCGCCACGATACTTCCTGTTTTATTTTGTAGCAACTGTTCTCCGTAGGCTTGGAGTTCAAGGTCTAGTGCCGTTACGAGATCTGCACCGGAGACAGCGGCGACATCTAGTTGGCCTCCTTTGTAGGGGCCCTCATCTCTCCCCATGTTGTCTTTGAGCATGTATTTGATGCCCTTGCCTCCACGCAACTCCTTTTCGTAGGCTGCTTCCAAGCCAGTTGCTCCGATGTAATCCCCCCGGGTATACTCCCCATCTGACTTTTCAATTTGCGATTGACTGACTTCGCTCAGATATCCCAGCACGTGAGCCGCATTTTGGTGGGGATAGGCCCGTACATTTCTCAGTTGTAAGGAAAAACCGGGAAATTGGTACAGGCTCTCCTGCAATCGAGCACAGGTAGCAGAAGATATTTTGGACATAAAAACGAAAGGAACAGACTTGGAGTACCGAACGCTTCTCCAATCTTTATTGAGGTTTTTTTCAAAAGTGGCTCGGTCAATATCCAGCAGAGTACAAAACTTTAGGGTATCCATCTCGGTATCGATCAACTTGTACGTTGCCTTCAGATCATACATGGCGTTGTTGTTGACCAAAAGTCGCCCATTCCGATCATAAATCAGGCCACGTGAAGGATACAGGATGGATTTATCAATGGCGGTGGCCTTTGCTTTTTCCTGATAAGTGGTATCCAATACCTGGATTTGCATCGCCTTTCCCAGTAGAAGTGCGGTGGTGACCAGGAAAAAAATCTGGACTACTTTCTGTCGGCTGCGGTAGTTATCTTTCACAATTAATCTCTTGGATTAAGTAAAAACTGATATATAATAACGAAAATCATGGAAACAAGAAAGGAAAAAACAGTTCTTAAGAAAATTTCACCCAGATAAACTGGAGTGAATATTTCCATGGAAAAATAAACCAGTAAATGTGCAAACATCAAAATACAGGAATAGGAGAAGAAAAAATTGAAGCCAAATCGAAATTTTGTTGGACTGTGGTTAACCCCATAACCTCCTCGGGGTTCGAGTGCTGCCAATACAAAGGGCCGGATGAAGGCAGTCAATACACTGGCGCTGGCATGAACTCCCAAAGAATCATAGAAGATATCAAGAGAAATCCCCATGACAAAACCCAATAAAACCAGTAGCGCGTGAGGAATGCGGATGGGTAAGAGTAGGATAAAAACGGGATAGAGCATCACGCTCACATAGGCTCCGGCAAAAGTGATGTTCTTCAACACGAATACCTGTAAGAAAAGCAGGCCAATAAACCGCAAAGCATTGGTGAAAATCGTATTATTCATCTTCTCCCTCTTTTCTAAGTTCCTCGAATTCTTCCTTCATCAAATTATTGACGATGTGGACATATTTGACATTAGACATGTCATTGATCAAAGTTGCATTGATGCTATGAAAATTGCTTCCGGGCTCTTGCCAAAATGTATCGACAATGGCGACGGCAATCCCCTGCGGAAAAATATTGGAGTATTCGGTCGTTTCCAAAGTATCACCAATGAGCACATCGGCATGTTTGGGAACGTCTGTCAGTTGAATTTGCTTGGGATTGCCGGGTTGCCAAGATAAAAAGCCGTGATAATTATTGCGCCGAATTCCAGTAGATATTCTCGACTGCCGATGTAGGATAGACATTACTTGGCAATGGTTGCCAGAGGTGTTGCGAACAATCCCCACGATACCTCCATTGGGTCCGGCACCGATAACCCCCATGTGGGGCTGAATGCCTTGATGGCTACCTCGGTCTAGCGTCAGACTGTTATTGTGGGTATGAATACTGCTATTGATCACTTTGGCATGAATGAAAGTATATTTTTGCTCAAACTTTTCGTCTACGGTAGAATCTCTGAGAATGGTACTGATAAATTTGGCGTTTCTGAGCTGTGCTTTCAAACGGGCATTTTCTGCTGCCAAGCTATCGGCCCGGGAGGCCAATCGATAATACTGGGAGAAAAATTCCCGAGTTTCCAGGACTTGCGCCGAGATGAGATTAGAAGAGTTGGCCCAGATTTCCTTTTGTGCCTGATTGTAGTTGACGATAAGGTACATGCAAATTAGCTCAAGGCTCAGAAAGAGAATGATCCCTCCGTATTTAACCAGTATGAGAACTAAATTGCGCATAGATAACTAAACTTAGGATCCTCGATAACCATTTGGAAGGCATCAGATAGCAAATACAAGATTTTTTAGACACTCTTTCGGTCGATGAGGAAAGAGTATTTATCTGAGTTCTTTAGTGCTAGCCCTGTACCCTTAACGACTGCTCGTAAAGGATCTTCCGCAATGGTAACCGGCAGTTTGGTTTTGGAGGCAATGCGTTTGTCTAATCCGCGAAGGAGCGCTCCACCTCCGGTGAGGTACAATCCTGTTTTGTAAATATCGGAAGCTAGTTCGGGAGGGGTGGTTTCTAGGGCTTTCAACACTGCATCTTCTACCTTGGAGATGGACTTATCAAGGGCATGTGCAATCTCCTGGTAGGAAATAGTGATTTGTTTTGGAATACCAGTCATCAAATCTCGACCGTTTACCGCGTAATCCTCTGGTGGCGTTTCGAGCTCTGAAAGAGCAGAGCCGACATGAATTTTGATCTGTTCGGCCGTTCGTTCACCAATCAGGATATTGTGCTGCCGTTTCATGTAGTTCATGATATCAACGGTAAATTCGTCTCCGGCAGTGCGAATAGATTGGTCACAGACGATACCCGACAATGCAATGACGGCAATTTCGGTGGTTCCTCCACCAATATCGATGATCATATTGCCGATGGGCTCTTCCACATCAAGTCCGATACCCAAGGCTGCGGCCATGGGTTCGTGAATCAAATAAGTTTCTTTGGAATCAACGTGATCAGCAGAATCGAAAACGGCGCGTTTTTCTACTTCTGTAATCCCCGAGGGGATGCAGATCACCATTTTCATGTGCGTAAAAAACTTGCGGCGATTGCCCATCATATTAATCAGCCCCTCGATCATGCTTTCGGCAGCTTGAAAATCGGCGATTACACCGTCTTTCAGCGGGCGGACGGTCTTGATATTTTCGTGTGTCTTTTCGTGCATTTGCATCGCCTTATTTCCCACGGCAATGGTCTCTCCCGAACGGCGATCAATAGCGACGATAGAAGGCTCATCTACAACGATTTCTCCGTCTTGAATAATTAAGGTATTTGCAGTGCCAAGATCAATGGCGATTTCCTGCGTAAAGAAGCTAAAGAGTTTCATTTAATAATTTTCCCCAGTTTTGTGTTTCCCGACTAGCTTGTAGCTATCGGATGTTTTAGACAACGATTTGATTATCTAGCCTGTCTCGATCTTATTTATAAATTGTAGATGGTTTCTTAAGCCTGGAGGGAAAAAATTCCCATTTGATTGAACCACAAAAAAAAACAAATTTTATGTAAAACCGAAAAATATTTATAATCAATTGAGTAAGAGCGGAACTATTGTTCTCCCTAGGCGCTCTTGCCCTGTATTTTGACCTCACATAGAGGCGAATGGTCACAGAATATGCAGTGGATTTTCGTTCTTTTTAGAGAGAAGATTCATTTTAGGCACCGACGATCAGTTCCCAGAGTTGGTCTTTCTGAAGATACTTTTGAGCGAGCCGTCGCAATTCGTCTGATTCAATGGTTTTGATGCGATGGACCATTTGATCAAATTCCGAGAAGGGTAAGTCATCTAAAATCAGACTTTTGATTACATCAGCCACGTTGAAGGGGCCATCCAAATTGGTTAGTAGATTACCCAGCAAATAATTTCTCACCATTTGCAGTTCTCCTTCTTCTACGGCTTCGTTTTGTAATCGTTCTATTTCTCCATAAATTTCTGTCATCGTGGGCTCGACAAATTCATTGCCAACTTCTGTACCAATATAGAAATAACCGTCGGAAATCATGGTATCAAGCGTGGAGAAAATATTGTAAGTGTAGCCCTTATCCTCCCGGATATTGGTCATTAGTCTAGAACCGAAATATCCTCCCAAAATGGTATTTAAGACAAAAAGGCCCGGATAATCCGGATGCTTTTTATTGAAGATTTTCGAACCGATTCTAATGGCGGTTTGTACTGAATCTGGGTGAGGGATTTTGATCGACTTTGGCGTGGTAGCTTGTAGGTC
>JBCCSR010000420.1:0-5417 GCA_039199865.1 Bacteroidota bacterium | reverse complement strand
GCGAACAACAACATTAGGGGTAAATCGCAACATTGGACGATCTAAGATATCCAACTTATAAGTCGCTTCATCATCATTGTAAAAGGCTTGGTATTGTCGACTCAAGTAATTGGTTCGATTGTAGAGGTTGAGAAAGGAAAGGCCACAGCGTCCCTCCATGCGACCTTTTTGGCTACGAAACTGATAAAGGATGGAGGCATCCAAACGATGATAAGCGGAAAGGCGAAACGCATTGGTCTGTTCATAGCGATAGTCCGGAAAGACATCCTCATCATCCAGAAAAAAACCATTTGCTTCTGTGTATACTCTACCAGAAGCATACTTCCAACTGACAGAAAAATTCCAGTTGCGATGGGTCCACTGGTGAACAGATGTCAGGGTATGTGGTCGGTCGTGAGGGGCGGGAAAAGGATTTTGTTCATTAAAGGTCTCAAACTCGTACCATACGCGACTGTAAGTGTAAGACAACCAAGTCTGGTATTGCTTCCACTTTTTCTTCAACAGCAAATCAATGCCCCAAACCGTTCCCCTTCCCTCGGTGTATTCCACATTTTGCTGAAAAGTTTCCAGAAAAACTGGAGAATAAGAGTTCAAACCAGATAGCTTTTTATGATAGCCTTCTACCTCTAGTTGAAAATCTTTAGGATGAAAAGAAAAACCAAGGGAATGGTGCCAACTTTCCGCTACGGAAGATTCCTCTCCCTGATTAGACAAGACCCACGCCTGTTGGTCCAAACCCAAATCATTCAATTCAATCACCTGATTCAAATACTGATAATAACGGCCTGTCGAGGCTCGCAGTTGCCATTGTGAACTGGGAATGTACTGAAACGAGAAACGAGGTTCCCAAAATGATCTTTCCAAACTAGTCGAATAACTCCAACGCATTCCGGTATTCAATTGGATTGTATTTTTCCAACTTGGCTTAAAAGTGAAATGGCCAGTATGAATAAGGTTGTTCTCCGTCGAACCATCCGTGGTTCCATCGTCAAAAAACCAATTGTTTCCTACTTTCAGCTCCGTCAAATTATAGCCAAAATCAAAATCCAATTGTTTGGACAACTTCCATCGATGATCCCACTTAAAACTTAGGTCTTGAATGTCATTGGTCCGTCGAAAATCCAGGTCAGAGCGATCGCTAACGGTAGTACCCAAAGAAAACTGGTATTGGTTGTTGTAATCGGTGTAGGTCAAGATGGCATCCGAAGAAAAAGAGGCGCTCCACTGACGGCTCCATCGACCACTCCAGCCAATATTCGATAAATCTATCTTGTCCGTAGTCCGCAACTCATCTTCAAAATCTTCCGAACCAAAGTCCAGTTGATCAAAAATGCCAAAAGCACTAAAGGCGATCTGATTTTGCTGATCGGGTTGCCAGAGCCATTTAGCGTTCAAATCGTTGAACACAAAGTCTAACTTCGTATCGATATCCGCACCTTCATTGACCATCGATTGGGTTTCATTGATTTTACCTCTCTGAAAAACTCTTTGAGACAATTTTTTGTACGTCGGACTTTCAATAATATCCGTATAGGCCCGCCGAGCAGAAAGAATTAGGGCAGCTTTCGATTGAGCAAATGGTAAAGTAATAGCGGCATCAGTATGCGTAAAGTTGATGCCTACATCTGCTTGGATGGCCTGGGGAATTTGCTCCTTACTAGCAATATCAATCACCCCGGAAATGCGTCCACCATATTCTGCTCCAAAACCTCCCCGATACACTTTCACCTTTTCTACGATGTAGGGATTGAAGGCAGAGATCATTCCAAAGAAATGACCACCATTATAGATGGGGATGCCATCCCATAAAATGAGATTTTGATCAGGAGTCCCTCCCCGGATATGCAAACCAGTTGCCGATTCATCCAGACTTTGTACCCCAGGTAAAATTTGTACCATCTGTAATACATCCGCTTCTGTCAATCCAGGGACGACCTTTATACGATTGGGGCGCAAAACGAAATGATCTAAATCCGTGGCTTGCTCAATTCCGGAGGTCACATATTCTTTCACCAAAACTTCTGAAAAGGAAAGGGCCTGGCGTTGCAGTAAAATGACGGGGCAGTTTCGTAAGGAAGTAACGCTAAGACGCTTTGTTTGATAACCCACATAGCTCAACTCAATGGTGTCCGTCTCCAAAAACGGACCCCGCCAGTTGAACTGGCCATTGACCTGGGTACTCGTTCCATTCTGCCTTTTGCGATCAAGAATATTGGCAAAAGCAAGGGCACTGCCTTCAGGCGATTGCAATTGGCCACAGATGGTGGAAACGAGGGCTTCTCGGTCTCCTGTTTTGGGTTTTAAAATGATATAGGTTGGATCGACAATCTCAAAGTCAATGGCAGTATTTTGAAAAACCTGAGTCAGTGCCCCTTCTAGGGTTTGATGGTGAAAAGTGGCATCCACCGTTTTGTTTTTTATTAAATCTTGAGTGTAGGAAAAAACCAGTTGGTGTTCTTTTTCTAAATAAGATAGGACTTCCGCTAAAGTTTGGTCTTGAAAATCTCCATCAATTTGTAGTTGGGTGAATCCTAGCATGGGCATGCACCCCAAAAAAAATACAATGATGAATCGGGTCATAAAACAGATAAATGGCGTTCAGATCGTGCGTACTTATTTGTACTATTTATAAACGTCAATTACCTGACCATTTATTTTGTACTGATAATCGACAGAAGAAAATACGACTTTTAGCGCAGTTTCCAAATTGCCATGAGGAAATCCACCACTATAGCCACGAATCTGGCTTACGGGAGAAGGATAATTGATTTGAATGCCATACTGTCGCTCCAGTTCTTCGATAACCTGAACAAAATCTACTTGCTCAAATTTTGAAGCTCCACCGGTCCACTCGGGTTGGCTTATTGCTACTGCTGTCTTTCGTCTCTCGATGATTTTTCGGTCCCGACAGCGCAATTGATCGCCGGGATTAAGGGTTTCCATGTTGGTAAATTGATCAAAGCTCAGTCCTACTTTACCCGTGTAACAGAGGATCTCCAATTGATCCTTACGGGCAAAAACATTAAAGCTCGTGCCCAATACACGTACTGCTCCATTGTTGGTTTGGACGGTAAACTGGGAACCTTTCTTGACTTTAAAAAAAGCCTCGCCCTCCAAATCGAGTATGCGATTATGGGCAAAGGTATTGGGGTCAAATTGAATTTTAGAATCTGCATTGAGCCATGCCTCCGACCCCTCAGGCAATTCAAACACCTTCTGTTCTCCGATCGTCGTGGCAAAATATTGTACTTTATTTTGCTGAAAAAAGGCAAAATAACCGATCAAACCGAGCAAGCTGGCTGCTACAGCATATTTCCACCAATTTCCAAGGTTTCGAACTTTGGCGGTGCTCGGACGCTCCTCCTCAATGCCACCCGCTTTCCGATTCAAATCCTCCCACCCTTGTGCCTCATTCCACTTAGGCGTCTCTAATTCTCCAGCCTGTTGAGCAATTTTTTCAAAAAGCTCAAAGTCTTCCCGTTCCTTGAAGGCAGCCAATTCTGCTTCACTCAACTCGCCGTTGAGCCATTTGGCTAAGAAAGTATCATCATCAAATTTGTTTTCCATAATATTGTAGGTTAGAGATCATTTGATATCGAATCAGCAATATCGATTGTCCCTTTTCCTGTTAAACGATTTCGTGGGAAAAAACCCTAATCAAATCTGACCAATTTTTGTGCGCAGAGCCAGCAGCGCCTTGTGCATTCGCTTTTCCACTGCTTTCTGACTAATGTTTAAGGCTTCAGCAATTTCTCGATATTTCATTTTATCTACTCGATTCATCAAAAAAACGGTACGTTGCCCCTCGGGAAGATCTGCAATCGCCTTTTCCAGTTTGGTTTTGAATTCTTGTTCTTCCATCAAATACTCCGGACTTTCTTGCGTCACCGCTTGCCGGGTATGACTTTGAAATTTTAATTGAACTTTTTGATGCTTGACTTTATCCAAAAACAATCGATTGGCCACGGTAAACAAATAACTTTGTGCCTTTTCGAAAGGAACGCTTGCACAATTTTTCCAAAGCCTAAGGAAAGATTCCTGAGCAGTATCTTCCGCAAATCCGGTATCCCCAGATTTGTAGTACACAAAATTGCGGAGCCCTTCAGCGTGTTGCTCATACAATTTTCGAAAGGAACGCGGATTGCAGGTGGAATCGTTTTTATCCATTCTATACTGTAACTTACTTAAATTCAATTGGTCCAGCTCTGTACCCCAAAAATAAGGCTTCTTCCATAAACCGACAAAGCAGATCATACAAGTGTAGGCCTTTTTCCACAAAACAAAGCTATTTCTCCCTTCCGTCCAATTGTGGGTGCAAGTCCTAGCGAATCCATAAAGATCAAGATCAAAGGCGAACATGCGAAAAAATGTACCAAAGAACAATTGGGTACAAAAAAAAGACCATATACCATCACATCTGTGCGGTACATGGTCTAGGTTTGTTCGAATCTAGGCATTAGCGCGGTACAATGACCACTTTTGCCACTTGTTTAGTAAACTCACTCACTATATTACAGAAATAGATTCCTCCTTTGGTCGAAGCATCGATTCGCCACTCCCACTCCAAAACATTGTCTTCCGCCCGGGTCAAATCAAGCGTACAAATAAAACGTCCTGAGGCATCAAATACACTTGCGGTCCAATCTTTGGGGTTGAGGACTCCCGGATAAGCCATACGGATACGTGCTACCTCACTGGCCGGATTCGGGTTGACTGCCAGCTCTACATCTTCCGGGACAAATTGCTCATGAATGGAAACGGGAAAAATGGTTCCATTATTCAACAGGCAATCAATACAGGGTTCTCCTCCTTGATCCGGCTCTAGTGCCAAAAAAGCAGTCAGCCCGGTCAATACCCTTTCCTTGATGCTTTGCTCGATGATGTATTGTCGATCCTCATTGTTGGAAATGAGTACTTCTAAATCCCTCAAATGAGGACCATACCACATTTCCCTCATCATGGTATCGCCCAGGACAATTTCAGAGGGAGCAATGGTATTGGAAACAGACCAAAACTGTCCTTCATCGTCAATCAAGCTCGCCTCTACCTCAAAGGGAAAGTCTCCTAGATATTTACCTGTCTGTAAAATAACCCCCAGGTTATTGGCATCCGCTAAGTCAGAACTCAGGTTATAACGCTGATAGGTCAGTCCCGAGGTTAAACTCGTTGTAAAGTCCAATATCCCCAAGGGAATGCTTCCGTTTACTGGAAAAGATTGATTGAGCCATTGATCAAAAGATTGATTAAAGTCGCGAAATACTTTGATCTGAATATCAGAAAAAGCCTCTTCGAGCTGTTGGTAAAAATAGGCATTGCCTTGATAGGCTTCGTTGTTGTAGTAGATAATCGACAAGTTTTCATCCTGGAAATCCAAAATCTGCAAGGGAATAGTCGTTGGCAATACCGCTTCCAAATTG
>JBCCSR010000419.1:0-5419 GCA_039199865.1 Bacteroidota bacterium | reverse complement strand
TGCGAACAACGAAACTAATCGTTTTGTTGTAGAAATCCATAACTTAGGATTTACATTAATGGTCAAAAGGACATGGCCAATACTATGCACAGCATAATTCCTGCTCTGCATGTATCCCTTTTCACATACTCTCTTTTAGTAATGTCGGACCTCATTTCGTGTTGAGGTTAGATTGAATCATCGTGCCTGTTTGGGCCGAATTTCATAGAGTTATAAATATTTATTCACGTACCAAAAACTAATTAAAATGGCTAAATCAATTTCTCTTTCTTTTGACATGGACACCCTCTTTTACAATGATGGGACAAAAGTAAGTCCTTTATCCCTCGGTGGAAACGGGGTCAATATTAGCTC
The DNA here is from genome assembly GCA_039199865.1 of Bacteroidota bacterium. Lineage (GTDB taxonomy): Bacteria > Bacteroidota > Bacteroidia > Chitinophagales > Saprospiraceae > JALZUU01. The sequence continues at coordinate 5,065 of JBCCSR010000419.1, read as the reverse complement.
GACTAATGGCGTCTTTACGGTAGAGGCAGCTCCCCATCAGAGTCCGGGTGTAGATAGAGTATCAAAGAGTAAAACAAATAACCAGTGGACACTGGAGTACAATGAAAGCAGCAACCAACTCTTCTTTATTGGAGTTACAGATATTGTTGGAACTCGATCCGCAGAGGTAACCACCTTTGACCTAAATAGTGGAGGAGTTAATATTTGCTTGAGTGGAAACGATATTGTAGTATCAAGTTAATCTTTACAATTTCCCCTTGTTTCCATAAACTGAATAATGGATTGCTTACTTAACCTACTTTGAACCCAAAGAAGCAATTCTTCGAACCCAACTGACCTTTTCTCATTGGGTTTCTCACTTAATTGTTGCAGTGATTGATTCAATTCCTGCAACAATTTTTTTTGTTGTTGCAAATCGGAAGCACAAATTTTCTTTAGTGTATTGAAGGCAATGCTCTCGTAGTTTTCTTGTTGTAAGTCGGTATGTTTTTGAAAATACCTTGATGTTGCTCGGAGCTCATTTTCTAATTGATCGATTTCCCCTAATTCAAATAATGAAATGATTTTCAGGAGTCGAAAAGACTGTTGGATGTCTTGCCGATTTCTCGTCTTTCTATTTTTTAAGACGCGTTCTAGCCACGGAATACCATCTTGGTAGGCTTCTGATACGAAAAATAAGGAAGAGATGTTTGCTGATAGGTTGAGCTTTTCAGCTTCGTTGATAAGATAAATTTTAAAGCCCTTTTCTATGTCGGGGACCAAGGCCTTGGCCTCTTCAAAGCGACAAGTGTTCATGCAATAAAGTAAATTATGAAGAGAGGAAAAATAAAATAAAGTGCTTTTTACATGAAAATTGTGCTGATCCGAAATGGTCAGTTGGTCGAGCAACTCTGGAAGTTCTTCATAGCGTTCTTCCATAAAGTAAGCGGTGATTAAATTTGAAAAGTCTCCTAGGAAACGACCAAATTCCTCGTTTTTTACTTTTGGATACTTCTCCCACCAATCTATTATCTTTTGACAATAGAGACTCAATTTTTCAAAGTTACGAAGTAAGCTGTGGTAATGTCCTTTGCTTTTAAAAAACCTCAGTTGGGCTCGGGGAGATTGAATGAGCTTATCTTCTCCCGAAAGGTTGGAAAACTTTTCGTCTAGGATGGCTTTGCTTTTCTCTCCCTTGAGATGGTACTTTTGGAGAACGAGGTTGAAAATTTGATCATGTGTGGATAAAATTTCCATTTCTTCATTGATGAAACTGAGGATCTTGGTATTTTCATCAATTAGCGCGCTAATTTCCGTCTCGTAATCTTTACTTCTAGTAATTCTTGCGATGTATCTCTCCTCCTGGTTAATTTCCAAAATGGCCAAGTGATGTTCTACTTGATAGGCCAAGTTTTTGGCTTTCTTCAACATCTTTTCCGCCTGCGCGACCAAGCCCAATTCAATCAAATAATTCGCATCCAAAATCATCTCTTTGATCTGAGCATATACCGACTTATCACTACGGAAACTCCGCATGCTGCGTAAAATCTTGCGGTAGAGTTCTCCCTTTTCTACAGAAAGGTGTTTGACAAAAGCTTTTTTCTTTAGCTTGGCTTCGTCGTATTCCTCCATGGAGTTGATGGCATCGAATAGCTGTACATACTTGTTTTTTCCTCCCTTACTCGTACTCTTTTGCGCGTCTAGTTTGAAGTATCGTTTTTCCGATTTTGACATCGATTGGATCAATTGGAACAGATCGTCGTTTCCAGTCATAAAGTTGGGTTCTTAACGTTTTGGGACATTAATGTAAGCGTGTTTTCCCTCCTCTCAGACCTATTTTGATCCTGGAGGTGGTCAACAATTGATTGCTTTTGGGGTTATGCCGGATTTTCTGCCTAGTTGAGAATGGATCCCATTTGCTCAGGATGGAAAACCTCATGAACTAGATCTTTTGTGCAAAATGTTAGGAAGTTTAATCTCTCTCTATGTGCTTGGGCGTCCTAAGGTAAGGAAAATGCAGAAAATCATTATTCCTCGCAGGTGCTTTTTCGTCTTCTTGGTCAAAAGAATGTCCTTTTGGGGCCACAGACGAGGTTTTTGGAAGTCAAATCAGCCAGCTAATGGCCTATTTTGGAGGCGTTTTGTACTATTTTGATCATTTACAAATGAATTAAAAAGGCTTAGAAAACTTATTTTCAGTTCGATGAATAAATGCCTAAAAAAAGGCTTGGATATTAGATTTTGGAGAAAATAATGTTTGTTTTTATAATATTGATTATCAGTTATTTATGTCCTGGTTGAAGGAGGGTGATTCGCCCTTATCTGCTTTTTGGAATGGGATTGTTACTCACCCAGTTTTAGGATTAGGAGTATTAATTTGCAGAAAAAGTGGTTTCAAATGTCTGATTAGAGCATTTATCTTTGATATGTAATTTTTAGTGAAAGCTTTGGATCCTCACTAAACCAATGAAACAGCAAGAAAACTATCTTTTCCAGTGTAAGCTGAAGCACTCGAGACTTGCATAGCGAAAATTAAAGATAGTTTTCTTTTCACTCTCTAATACTAGATAAAAAAAGTTTTAAGCGACTCATGAAAAACGGAGATGATTTACACAAGCTGATCCACTCTCTATCTAAAGCTGAAAAGAGGTACTTCAAAATGCAGGCAGTCCAGCACACGAAGAAAGAGCAGAATAACTATGTGCTTTTATTCGATGCAATTGAAAGACAATCTGTGTACAATGAAGATAAATTATGCCGAAAATTGAGTCGCTATGCTTTTTCAAAAAACCTATCAAAAACAAAGTACTTATTGTTCGAATTGATTCTTCGGACGATGCAACAACTCCATCTTGGACGAACAGTCCGCTCGGAAATTGCTGCGCTCCTTGAATCCATCGAACTCTTGTATCGCAAGACGAACTACGAACAAACGTATAATCTCATCATCAAGGCCAAAAAGTTGGCTTTGAAAAACGAACTTTACCCACAATTGCTTTCTATTAGCAATTGGGAAAGGAGAGTTCATCCTTATCTGAGAAAAGAGATACAAACTGCTCGTACCCTGATTGAACAGTATCGGGAGTTAAGTCGAAAAGTAGATGTCGAACACCAGTATACGCTTCTTTTCGAAGAAATGCAGCAATGGTATGACAATGGTTTGTATTTGCAAACATCAGACGATTCGTTCAATCGATTTAAGGAATTGGCCTCACATCAATTATTGAGCAAATTACCTGAAGATGCCTCTTTTCTTTCTAGCATTTATTATTACCGCACGCGAGCTTTAATCGCAGTTGCTGAAAATAATTTTAGTAAGGCTCTGACTTCACTCAATACTATTAAAAAGTTGTGGGAACGCCATGTCCATTTGATCAACATTTTCAAAGAAGAATATGTCCACTCTCTCACATCTTATTTCATTTATAGTATGAACGCGAAACGGAAGGAGGTTGACTATGCTTCACTGTTAGACAGCTTACGGGTCTTGAAGTCATCTACCAAACAAGAGGCCATACGAACCTCCTTCTTAATTTGCACGCTCGATTTCATGCACAGCCTTACTTTCGAAAACAGATCGATGTGCAAGTTGAAATTCTTAGAAGTAAAGGATTGGCTAGAAGCACATCCTGGCATGCTGAGTAATAGTTGGATGGCTACAGTACAATACTACATTTGTATCTTCCATTTCTTAACTCAGGATTATGTCGAGGCACTCGAAGTTACCGAGCAGTTGAAGAAAGTACCTCAGATCAATAACTATCCACATATTCTCAGTTATTGTAAACTAATTGGTCTGATGGCTTGCTTTGAGGAAAAGAGATATGACGAATTAGAAATAGAAATTCGTAAAACTTATCGCCATTTGAAGAAAAGACAGCAAATTGGCGCAATTGAAAAAACCATTCTTACTTATACCAGAAAACTGCTCAACGCTCAGGACACAGAAATCAACGGTATTTTTTCCGAATTCCATGTTTCCTTATGTGAGCTGGAAAGCAGCAATTTCCCATGGCATATTGTCGGAGGCACCAACGCAATATCTCGATGGGTCAAAGAAAAGTTGCCGAAGAACAGCAACAAGATTATTAACTAGTGTTTGGAATGACAATGAAAAATTACTAAGAAATCAAACCCCTCAAAACCATTCTCTCATATTAGCTCTCTCTATCAAAGAACCCGTGTATCTCCCCGATTTCACGGGTTCTTTTTTTGCGTCCTTTTTGCGAAAAGCATCTGTGGCGATATTGCCCTCTTAATCTTGCTGGAGAAAGGCAAGGCTGTATTTGGCCAATAAGCGGCTGTGTTCTGGTAGTTGAGTCGCCGTGTAAGGATGCGCACCTCCAAAAACGTGATTGGCGCCATCGATAAGTTGGAGTTGGGCGCGGCTGCTCCATTCTTGCAATTGATGGGCAGCAAAAAATGGAACTGCTGGATCGTCTGTACCGTGTACAATGAGAAAGGGTTTGTCTAGATCACGTAGGCGTTTTCGGATATTTAGCCGTTCTTCCTGCTGGCTAAAATCTTCATAGAGTTGGTAATAAAGAGGCATTTGTTGTTGAGTTCGCCCGTTAAGTTGATATTGAACGCCCTCTTTTTTCCACTTTTTTACTTTTTCTTCATCGGTCCATGCGTAGGACAGGCTACTCACTGCTGCCCAGGTAATTAAGCGATGAATGCGCTCGTCTTCAACGGCTTTAATAATGCCAATTCCTCCACCACGGCTATGACCAATCAATGTCGTATCTGCCCAATTGATTTCTTTTGCAGGAATTTGATCTTGCGACCTGAGCCAGCTCAAGACGGCATCTAAATCAGCCAGTTCCTTGCTGTAGTTGTTTTGACCAAAGGCATCTAAGTTTGCAAACTCAGTGGGTTGATCCAATGTGGTACCATTGTGGGAGAAGTTGAATTTGATAAAGACAAAGCCCGCATGGGCAAAAAAACGAGCCAACAAGTCCCAGTGGCCCCAATCCTTGAAGCCTTTGAAACCATGCGCAAAAATAACCAGTGGCTTAGCCTTTTGATCTTGAACGTAATAAGCATCCAATAAGAATGGATAGTCGCTTTGTTCCGCAACAATGAG
>JBCCSR010000418.1:0-5419 GCA_039199865.1 Bacteroidota bacterium | reverse complement strand
TCGGCCCCGCCCAATTGATTGAAGACAATTCAGAATATACCAGATCACTATATACAACTGATTTGGATAGTGATGGCGATTTGGATGTACTGACTACCTCTATTAATGACCAACAGTTGAAATGGTATGAGAATATAGATGGGGAGGGTACCTTCAATTCTGCCCAGGAAATTCATCCATCTGCTTCTTTTATCAATTGCCAAATTGGAGATTTTGACGGAGACAATGATATCGATATTGTCGCCTCCGAAGCCATTAGCGATGCTGGCATGTCTTGGTTTAGAAATGAAGACGGGCAGGGAAATTTTAGCGATCGCCTCCCTTTTTCAGCTGCCACTATTCAGAACGATATCACCAGGCCACACCCAGCCGACATCGATGGCGATGGCGACCTCGACTTGCTTTACGCAACCAGTGATGATGATCGTATTGCATGGTCCGAAAATTTAGACGGACAAGGGACTTTTCTCAATACCCAAATCATTGCGGATGATGAAGATGAAGTGATATCGGTTTTTCCTGCGGATTTGGATGGCGATGGCGACCTCGACGTTGCCGCAGCCGCCATTGGCCAAAATGATCGATTGGTTTGGTATGAAAATTTAGATGGACAAGGCACTTTTGGACCAGCCAATTACATTTCTTTTGTTAGCGCGCTCACCGTTCAAATTGCTGCATTCGATGCGGATGGCGATGGCGATATGGACCTCGTTTCGGCTCGGCGAGATGATACTGGTGTATTTGACGGTGGAGAAGTATATCTTTACCGAAACGATGGGAATGGAGATTTTGGAAATGCTTTGTTTGTTGGAGAAACAAATCACAACATTGTTCGGGAATTGGTATTCGAAGACTTAGATGACGATGGTGATATTGACATCTTAGTCGTCTCCTACAACGGTCTAGAGGATTCATCGGTCAATTGGTTCATCAATAGTGGTGGTGAAGGGCTCTTTAACAGTAGTACCACTATCTTTTCAATTGATGGTCGTGTCTTGGGTTCCATTGCCCTCGGTGATTTTGATGGGGATGGAGATAAAGATCTCATAGCAGGCTCTATGGAAACCTTTTATTTACATGATGATATTTACTTGGTAGAAAATCTGGACGGTCAAGGGTCTTTTGGCAATGTGGTTGAGATAGATGAAGATAGTCAGGCAGCAACCTCTTCGATAAAGAGTGTTGACATGGATAATGACGGTGATATGGACATTCTATGTGCTTCGGGAGACCACGCTCAGCTGCGCGACCAAGTCTCTTGGTATGAAAATCTGGATGGAGCAGGTACCTTTGGAGATCGTCAAATCATTGATAGCCACCTTAGTGGAATCGGAGTGGTTGGTACCGCAGATTTTGATGATGATGGTGTTCTGGATATATATTGTACCTCGATTGCATTGATCAATTGGTATGAAAACCAAGGCGATGCCATAGAGAATAGAATTACGGGGCAGATTAAAATTGACATTAACGAAGACAATTGTGCCAGCTCTACTTTAGTGGTTCCCAACCAGTTGGTATCCACCCATAATACCATTGATACCTTCTCTACTTTTTCCTTTCAAAATGGAACCTATCAATTCAAAACTGTAGAGGGAACCTTCACGACTTCAGCATTGAGTGACTTATCCGGGTATACCGTAAGCCCCAATTCAATCGTGAGCAATTTTGCTGAATTGGGGCTCATCGATTCTGCCGACTTTTGCTACACAATTGAGCAGTCCATCAACGATGTATCGATTGAGCTCATTCCAGTTACAGATGCTCGGGCCGGTTTTACAGCTTCCTACCTTCTTATCTATAAAAACCTAGGAACGACTCCAAGCAGCGGAACGATTAACTTGGATTTTGATGGTACAAAAATCGATTATCTCAATTCAAGTGAATTGCCGAGCGCACAAACAGCCAATCAATTGACCTGGACCTTCAACAATCTCAATTTGCTAGAAACGCGAATCATCGATTTAGACTTGAATATATTGCCACCACCAGCAGTCAATTTTGGTGACACAACAAATTTTCATGCAACGATTCTTCCCGATGACAATGATGTAGATGAATCAAACAATCAGTTTTTACTGGCGCAAAATGTGATTGGTGCATTTGATCCAAATGACATTCGTGTCTTGGAGGGAGAAAAGATCTCGTGGGAAGATACGGATGAATACCTCCACTATATCATTCGTTTCCAAAACACCGGAAACGCTGCAGCAATCAATGTGATTGTTGAAAACCAACTGAGTCCTCTACTAGATCCTCATTCTTTACAACTGTTGGATCTCAGCCACGATTATCGCGTAGAAATCTCCAATAACCGTGCAGTCTCTTTCATTTTTGAGGACATCAATTTACCAGACAGTACATCGAACCTGGTAGCATCGCAAGGCTATATTGTTTATAAGATTAGGCCCGTGACAAACATCTCCATCGGGGACAGTATTCTTAATGATGCCAGTATTTTCTTCGATTTTAATCCACCCATTCTTACCAACACAGTAAGTACTAGGGTAGTGGGGCCACCAGTCACTTATACTGATGTACAAACCGCCTGTGATTCGTTGACCTGGATTAATGGGATAACTTATTTCGAAAGTATTGACTCTGTCGGATTCTTATTGGAGTGTGCGGCTCAGTCTGGGGCTGATAGTTTAGTCTTATTGGATTTGAATGTTACCACGGTCAATACCGAGGTGAGCTTTGATGATGGAATTTTATTTGCCCTCAATCAAAACGCCACATACCAATGGATTGATTGTGCGAATAATCAAGCCATTCCCGGAGCAACGAGTAATAGTTTTACCCCAACTGTAGAAGGCGAATATGCCCTTGAGGTAACGGAGAATAATTGCACCAAAAGATCCGGATGTACTTTTGTCTTGGTTGTCGATCTAGAGGATCAAGAAGCATTTGAAGCGATCAAGATATTCCCCAATCCCAATCAGGGACAATTTACGGTGGACTTTGGCTCCCTACAAATACTGCAAACTACCCTAAGAGACATTAGTGGGCAAGTCGTATTTCCCAATAGGGCTTTCTCATAAAAAAACTCGCAAGTGAGCGAAAAGTGTAAATTTGGTTTACCACAACTAAATCTAACACTATGAAAATGCTCACTTACGACTTGAAGCAAGAAACGACATTTTATGAAAGATTACAAAATACGGAAGGACTAGATTTAAGAGACAATAGAGGAAAGCGTCATGATCTAGCTTTTATTTTGCTAGGTGTACTGATTGGTTTGCTACGAAATCGAGATGGATATTTATCAAGTATACATCGTAGCATGGTAAATACCCATTATCAATTATGCACTCATTTAGGTTTAAAAATAGCAGTACCAGTATCCCGAGCTCAGTTACCAAGAGTTTTAGCAAAAGTCCATTTATCAAAATTTGAAGCCTTATTATTTGACCATTTTGGATTAAGATTGAGTGACGAAGAAAAGGAGTGGTTTGCAGGAGATGGAAAAGAACTTCGAGGAAGTATAGCCAAAGGACAGAGAAGAGGAGAAGCCTTGGTTCAACTGGTACGTCATAAAGATGGTGCGGTACTTGGACAAAGTCGTTATGATGGACAAAAAGAAAGCGAAAAGCCCTGTTTGGTTAACTTAATTGAAGAGAAAGCTGCTCAAAATCAGAAGATTACAGCAGATGCCTTACACTTAAATCCTAATATGACTGATCTAATTGAACAAGGCGGAGGGATTTTTTTAATTGGTTTAAAAGAGAATCAAAAGGAACTGTTCTCAGATATGATATGGCATATCAAAAACCATGAGCCATTAAGTATTCATCATACAATTGACAAAGGTCATGGACGCTTGGAACAACGGCATTATGCTTATTTTGATGTAAGCAAAGAATACTTTGATAAAAGATGGAAAACATCTAGCTTTCGCTCCTTAATCAAGGTCACTCGTCAGAGAACTATTTTAAGCAGTGGTGAGTACAGTGAGCAAACAGCTTACTATCTATCAAATGCTGAGTTGTCTAAAAACTTGGAACAGACTACTGAATATTTTGCGGCCATTAGAAATCATTGGTCGGTTGAAGTCAACAATCATATTAGAGATGTGAGTTTAAAAGAAGATAAATTTAGAACAAAAAAAAGCCCATCACCAAAATAATGGCAGCTTTGAGAACATTGGTGATTGAATTATTGAGAAAATTGAACGTAGAAAATAAAATAGCTCAATTAGAACTGTTTCAAGACAATTTTGACCAATTGATTACAACTTTGATAAATATTGGGTTTTTATGAGAAAGCCCTATATTTCCCAATTATCAAATGATTGGTAATCAAAGTATGGCATTTGGTCTAGAAAACTTACCAGTAGGTACCTATATCTTAGAACTAATTGGTACAACAGGAACTGTCTCATTCCGAATTGTGAAGAGTAGATAAAAGTACGTTCTAGAAATAACTTTTACCTACTGAGGCAATTGATTGCTCTAATAAGTTGGATCTAAAAATACCTTTCAAAAAATAATTTCATTTTAAATATCTGGTTATCAGTAAGTTAAATTTAATTTGTGTATATTTAACGCAAAATATTTGCTTGTTACGATTTTTGCACTTTAATTTGTGTTAAAAATACGCAAAATGAAGTTTCTAAATCTTGATCCTGACTTTGAACCATTTGGCCCTTCTATTGCATTTGAGCACTTTACCTTCAATGGGGGAGAGCCACACATCAAAATTAAAGAGCAGTTGAGTGCTGCTGATGAAATCAAAATTTGTACGCGCATTCGTTCATTCAATGATTTAGGCTTGTTGCTTCTGGCAGCAGATGCATTACGTCGAATGGGTGTGAAAACATTACATTTACTTTTGCCCTATTTCCCTGCTGCAAGACAAGATCGAGTCATGTTACCCGGTGAAGCCCTCAGTGTCAAACTATATGCAGATTTGATCAATGCCTACGAATTTAGAGAAGTGACCATACTTGATCCTCATTCCGCAGTAACAGCCGCTTTATTAGAAAGAGTGTCCGTCATCAACAACCATGAGCTAGTGGAAAAAGCAATTGGAAATAATCAAGATTACCTGTTGATTGCTCCGGATGGAGGGGCTTTGAAAAAAATATATCCTTTATCCAAACATTTGGGCGGAAAAGCAGTCATTGAATGCAGTAAACATCGAGATGTGCATACCGGTGCACTGAGTGGGTTTGTGGTTCACGCCAAAGATCTCCAACAGAAAACTTGTGTAATTGTTGATGACATTTGTGACGGAGGAGGAACTTTTGTTGGTTTGGCCAAAAAGCTAAAAGAAAAGAACGCAGGGAATTTGATCTTGGTCGTGAGCCATGGGATTTTTAGTAAAGGCTTTGAGCTATTGAGTCAGTATTTCTCAGCGATCTATTCAAGTGATTCTTTCTCGACCATCAATCACCGAATCTTAAAGCAGATAAAAATGG
>JBCCSR010000417.1:0-5431 GCA_039199865.1 Bacteroidota bacterium | reverse complement strand
TCGGCGGCCTTGTTTGAGGAAGCCAAGCAGTATTTTCCCGGAGGGGTCAACTCTCCGGTCCGAGCGTTCAAGTCCGTTTCCGGTCCTCCCCTTTTCATCCAATCTGGTGAGGGATGCCGAATTCTGGATGAAGATGGCAACCGCTACATTGATTTTTGTTGTTCTTGGGGGCCACTCATCTTAGGGCACAATAATGATCAGATTCGGGAGATGGTCACAAAAACAGTGGCCAAAGGTACTTCCTTTGGAACCCCTACCCGACTAGGCAATGAATTGGGCCGCTTGATTTTAGATAACAATCGCTACATCGAAAAAATGCGGTTTGTGAGTTCGGGTACTGAAGCAGTCATGTCGGCCATTCGATTGGCCCGAGGGGCAAGTGGTAAAACCAAGATTGTTAAATTTGAAGGATGTTATCACGGTCATGTCGATGCCTTGCTGGTCAAAGCGGGTTCTGGTTTGGCCACTTTTGGCGTAAGTACCTCGGCGGGTATTCCAAGTGGATACACTAATGAAACTCTCGTTGTTCCTTTGAATGATCTCGACCTCGTCGACCAAGTTTTCGCCGAACATGGCGATGATATTGCTTGTGTAATTATCGAACCCATCCCCGCCAACAATGGCTTGCTTCTACAGGATCGATCTTTCTTGCAAGGATTGAGGGAAAGGTGTACGCAACACAATATTTTACTCGTTTTTGATGAAGTCATTTCTGGTTTCCGAGTGGGTTTTGAAGGAGCAGCGGGGTATTACGATATTCAGCCAGATATTGTCACCTACGGTAAAATCATTGGAGGAGGAATGCCGGTTGGTGCTTATGCTGCAAGCAAAGAGATCATGTCCAACATTGCTCCGGAAGGTCGGGTCTATCAAGCGGGAACCCTATCTGCCAATCCAGTGGCCATGTCAGCAGGCCTAGCTGCTTTACAGCAATTGCTCGCTCCTAATTTCTACGAAAATATGGAGCACAAAACTCAGCAGTTCATCCAAAAGATACACAGCCATTGTGATCAGCAAGGATACGAAGTGAGTATGCCATCCGTCGGCTCTATTTTCTGGGTCGCCTTTAGTAAAGAAAGAATCCGAACTGCTGATCAAATTGATTCGGCAAGCATGAAAAAATTTAGAGTCTTGCATCATGAACTGCTTCAGAAAGGCGTTTACCTAGGACCCTCTGGATATGAGGTGGGATTTGTGTCGGCGGCTCATCAAGTAAAAGATTTGGAGGAAGCCGCCCAACTGATTTGCAATGCAATGGACATCGTTTTTGCCTAGGTACTATTCATGGAGGACCTGCAAAGCGTTTCTAAAACTAAGTGTAAATATCAAATATACCGTAAGCAATAAGGCATGATCAAAAACCTTCGTTTAAGGCTCTTATCAAACGTAGTAATCTTTTACATGCTGGTGGCCTTCACCTGGTGGACGGTCCTGCTCTACACTAAAAATCAAGACGCCTTTAATGCCAAAGCCCAGTACATGCAACTGGTTATGGCAGCAGAGGGAGCCATCAAGAATACCCACGAATTTCATCATACAGCGGCCTATCAGGATCTCTACAAAAAATACATTCGACAGGAATGGATGATTCTGGGCGAAGCAATTGTCTTTATCATCAGTCTGGTGATCGGCGTTTACCTCATTAATCGAGGATACAATAAGGAAATGATTGCTGCGCAAGATCGACGCAATTTCCTCTTGTCAATTACGCACGAGCTCAAATCTCCCATTGCTTCCATTCGACTTGTTTTGGACACCTTAATCAAAAGGCAACTAAAACCTGATCAAATCAACCGACTCAGCCATACTGCCTTGGAGGAAACCGAAAGGCTCACCAATTTGGTTGAGGATTTATTGCTTGCGGCAAAAGTAGAGACTTCTTACCAACCGGTACTAGAGCGTTTCGATTTCAAAGCCTTGATTGACGATTTACTCGAAAAATTGAAAACCAAGTTTCCTCACGCTCGATTCTCTTTTGCTGCATCCGGTGACTTACCGCCCATTCTAGCCGATAAAACAGGCATTACTTCCATCACCTTAAACCTGTTGGAAAATGCCATCAAATATTCTCCAAAAGAAGCCATCGATATCGGAGTACGACTCATCAATCAAGAAGGACAATTCTACCTGGATATCGCCGATAAGGGCATTGGAATCTCAGAAAAGGAAAAGAAAAAAATCTTCCAAAAGTTTTATAGAGTAGGAAATGAGGACACCCGTCAAACAAAAGGAACTGGTTTGGGTTTGTATATTGTAAGTGAAATTATTAAAGCACATTTGGGAAGTATTGAGGTCACCGATAATCCACCGAAGGGAACACTTTTTAAAATACGGTTGCCCCAAAATTCCTCTGTTAGCACCAGCTAATCATTAAACTACCTACTATAATTATGCGCATTTTATTAGTTGAAGACGAAGTCAACATTCGGGAGTTAGTCAAAATGAATTTAGAGCTTGAAGGATACGAAGTTGTCAGTACAGGCAATGGAAAAGAAGCCATCCAACTGTTCCACGGTCAGCATTTTGATTTGCTTATTCTCGATGTTATGCTCCCAGAAGTCAATGGTTTCCAAATCTGCGAGCAAGTGCGCTTGTCCAATCTAACGGTGCCCATCATTTTCCTGACGGCAAAAGATACAGGCATGGATCGCGTCAGTGGGCTCAAAATGGGGGCAGATGATTACCTTACTAAACCTTTTGTGCTAGAAGAACTGCTTTTGCGCATCCAGAATTTGCTCAAGCGCAATAGTAACAACTCAGAGGCAGCAGGTCCAGAAATCTATTCTTTTGGTGAAAACACCGTCAACTTTTTAACCTATGAAGCTGACGCGAAAGGCAAAACGATTACGCTGACCAAAAAGGAGGCCATGCTCCTAAAATTATTGATCGACCGAAAAAATGAAGTGGTCTCACGGCAACAAATTCTACAATCTGTCTGGGGCTACGATGTCTATCCCTCCACCAGAACGATTGACAATTTTATTCTTTCTTTCCGTAAGTATTTTGAATCTGAACCCAAGCAACCCCGACATTTTCTCTCGGTCAGAGGTGTAGGATATAAGTTTATTGATACGAAATAGAAGACTCGTTCTAAAATGAACCATTTTCAAATTACAACTGGGGCTGGATAAATAAGACTCCAGGGCAAAGAAAACCTCTTCTTAAGATCGGAGCATTTTAATTTTTATTCGCAAAGCCGCAAAGAGTAGCGTCATGAAAGGACTCAACCAGTTGAAAATGGCATAGGCAAAATATTCAACGACCGACACGCCGAGTACGCCACTCTGGTAAGCACCACAAGTATTCCAAGGAACCAGTACCGAAGTTACCGTCCCAGAATCTTCTAGCGTTCGACTAAGGTTTTCTGGCGCCAAACCTTTATCGGCATAGGCTTTGGAAAACATTTTCCCAGGCACAACGATCGCTAAGTATTGATCCGAAGCCGTGACGTTTAAGGCCAAACAACTTGCTACCGTACTGGCGAACAAACCAAAAATAGAGTTCGCCATCGATAACAAAGCATCACTAATTCTCGACAAAGCACCAATGGCATCCATTACCCCACCAAAAACCATTGCACACATAATGAGCCAAATGGTGCCCAACATGCCCTTCATTCCTCCCGCCGTAAATAAATCATTAAGGGTCGCATTACTGGTTTCTATGGCGGTATCCACCGTTAACGCATTCATAATTCCTTTGTAGGCCGATTCGAAAGTCAGGGTATCCGAACCACCAATTTTGGCGACGATATCGGGCTGAAAAATCACCGCAAAAAGTCCACCCAACAAGCTACCAATCAATAGTGCAACGACGGGTTTTGTTTTTCTAATGATCAACAAAATCACGGCCAATGGAACGAGCAGCAACCACCCTGTAATATTAAAACTAGCGTCAATAGCTGCAAGGATTTCAGCCGTATCCGTAGTCCCAGTCGTATCAGTGGTAAATCCTATGATGGTAAATAAAACCATGGTCACCAGTATGGAGGGAACCGTCGTGTAAGTCATGTAGCGAATATGGGCAAACAATTCCCCTCCCGCCATAGCTGGAGCCAAATTGGTCGTATCCGACAAAGGAGACATCTTATCGCCAAAATAGGCGCCAGAAATGACTGCTCCCGCCACCATTCCCAGAGAAAAACCAATTGTTCCACCAATTCCAATGAGCGCAATTCCAACGGTAGCGGATGTGGTCCAGGAACTTCCCGTAGCCAGTGAAATAATGGCACAAATGACTACCGTTGCCGGTAAAAAAATGCTCGGACTCAGAATTTTTAAACCACCATAAATTAGTGTTGGAATAATGCCACTGATCAACCAAGTTCCAGCCAGCGCCCCTACAAACAATAAGATAAGAATCGCCCCAGTCGTTGATTTGAAGTTGTTCCCTACTTCTGCCAACATCTGCTCATAGGAAACTTTGTTTTTAAAACCAACGATAGCAGCTACGGCAGCGCCCAAAAGCAAAACAAATTGATTGGAACCACTCAAAGCATCATCTCCGTAAACCATGACATTATAGGCCAAAAGTCCGACCAAAGCAATGACTGGAATAAGGGCTTCCCAAATATTCAATTCATGATTGGTAATGATGGCTTCCGATTGAGCTTGCTGATCCTGACTTTCCATAAATGCAAGGGGTATTGGTATTGAATGGCACTAAAATTAACCAAATTCTTAACGAATCAAACGATTATGGTAAAAAATTGGAAGATCGAACTGGCAATGACGATAAGTTAAGACAACTAGACATCTAAAAGGCTCAATCCCGTTACGTATTTGGAACTTTTGGTTTGTCGAAAAGGCAAATATTGCCGGATTGGTTGGACGGCTTCTTCCAAATCTTCTTCGTATTTCAGCTCCAATATAATACTGGTGTCTTCCCAAAGATAGGGACCAGTAAGGGAGATCATCGCCAAGGGAGCGTAACGCAAGCGATGGTCAATGGTAATGCGGAATTGTCCATTGGATGTGCCGTAGTAGGAACGTTGATAAGAATTGAGCAGTACCGGTTTTAGAACAATAGGACTGGCCAACAAATGACTGACTTTTGCACCCAACTGTGGTACATCACGCAGATCAAAAAGGGGAAAATCATGGTTCTCCTTTCTTCCCAACTCATTGTCCTTGATCTTGACCTCTAAGGTATTTTGGGTCCGGGTATCCCGTCGATCTCCGTACCAACGTAACCGAAACTTTTTCCGTTGGGCAATGCCCATCACATTTTCCGTGTAGGTGGTATAGTTGGGCGTATCGAAATAAATATTGTTGACTTGTCGGTCTGGATAGATTTTCCGAAAAGAAGAGGGATGATTTTTTATGATTTGATGCACCATTTCAAGTCTCAAATCCTCAATTCTGTATTTACGTTCATATCTCATTTATAAACGTAAAGGTAGTATTTTGTTTTGAAGATACGGGGATTTAAG
>JBCCSR010000416.1:0-5438 GCA_039199865.1 Bacteroidota bacterium | reverse complement strand
TGCCACTAAAGCAGATAACGCTTCTTCTCGTAAAGTATTGTCTTGAGCAGGTACAGATAGCGCCGACTCGCCGGAATCTTTCATCACCTTGTCTTTTAAGTCCAAAATAATGCGCTTGGCTGTTTTTGGACCAATCCCTTTGACTCGATTAAACGCTGCTACATTTTCTCCGACAATGGCCCCCCGAACTTCTTCGGGTTGCATAGAAGAGAGAACGACCCTCGCAGTATTGGGACCAATTCCAGAAACCGACAACAACAAGATAAACAGGCTTCGTTCGGCATCATCAGCAAAGCCGTATAAAGTATGGCTGTCTTCCTTGATATGGAGATAAGTCAGGATTTTAACACGCTCGAGCTTCTCGATTTGCGCATAAGTATTGAGGCTGATATTGACTTGGTAGCCAATGCCATAGGTTTCAACAATTACGTAGGTAGGATGCTTGTGTGCAATTTCCCCTTTGATGTAAGCGATCATGCGTCAACGTGTGTTTGCTCAGTAGAGAGCATGACTTAAACTAGTTTTTGTCGATTTTGTAGATTCTCTTAGTTTTCCTTACCAGAATTTGTGCCGAAAAGTGCTTGCGTTTTGTCTTGGCTAAAAAACTGTGGCGAAGGTACAAAATTTTAAGAATACAAAAGCCTTATTATCTTTGCAATCGCTAATTCGAATTGACCCACATTTTGGGTTGAATCCATTCATTTTCAAGCTCAATTCAATTCAAAAAATGAACATACTAATACTCGGTGGAGGAGGTCGTGAACATGCTTTTGCCTGGAAAATCAGCCAAAGTCAACATTGCCAAGCACTTTACATCGCTCCTGGTAATGCCGGAACGGCTCATTGCGGAACCAATATTGCCATTTCACCTAACGACTTTGCAGCACAAAAGGCATTTTGTCTGGAAAAAAACATTGATATGGTCATCGTCGGACCAGAAGAACCTCTGGTCCGAGGAATCTATGATTTTTACCAAAACGATGCGGCACTTCAACACATTCAAATGGTTGGTCCTTCCGCAGAAGGCGCACAATTAGAAGGCAGTAAGGCCTATGCCAAACGATTCATGGCCGACAAAAATATTCCCACCGCAGCGTATCGGGAGTTTTCACAGCGTGATTTGGAAAAAGGATTGGCCTATTTGGCCACTTGTCCACTTCCTATCGTATTAAAAGCTGATGGTCTGGCCGCAGGCAAAGGAGTTTTGATCTGCCAATCTAGCGAAGAAGCACAAAGAGAGTTTAAAGCCATGTTGGAAGGAAAATTCGGACAAGCAAGTAGTACGATTGTCGTAGAGTCTTTTCTTGACGGGATCGAATTTTCTGTATTTGTACTCACAGATGGCCAACATTATCAAATTCTTCCCATCGCCAAGGATTACAAAAGAATCGGTGAAGGCGATACGGGACTCAATACTGGTGGAATGGGTGCTATTTCCCCCGTTTCCTTCGTCGATGCCACATTAATGCAAAAAGTAGAAACGCAAATCATCCAACCTACCATCGATGGATTACGGGAGAAGGGCATTGTTTATCAAGGTTTTATCTTTTTGGGCCTAATCAAAGTAGCCGATAAACCCTACGTAATTGAGTACAATTGTCGCATGGGAGATCCGGAAACGGAAGTGGTGCTCCCCCGTTTAAAAAATGACTTGGTAGAACTTTTCTTGGCCTTAAAAGAACAACAACTGGATCAAGTCCAAATCGAGATGGACGATCGTTTTGCAACGACCATCATGCTCGTTTCGGGAGGCTATCCTCAAGCCTATGAAAAAGGCAAAGTCATTGAAGGGACAACAAACATTTCTGATAGTTTGGTTTTCCACGCAGGAACTCGAAAAGAAGGAGATCAAGTGCTTACCAATGGAGGTCGCGTGATTGCCATTACTTCCTACGGTGAGACGATGGAAGAAGCGCTGGAAAAATCTGGGAAAAATGCCGCAGCCATTCAATTTGCGGGAAAATACTACCGAAAAGATATTGGTTTCGATCTGTAAAAATAGCTTGAGCAATAGGAAGAGATTATTGTCAATCGAGGAACGAGTTGTGATTTATTTCACGATGGCTTCGCCATCGGTGACCAAGTGATTTTAACTGGCGTTGACGAAATGAGGATCGATCCTTTTTCTGGCCATCCCTATTTGTCTCCGAGCGGTTGTTCGGAAAGTCTTTTTGTGCCAAACGAATATTTATTCCAACTTTGAAATCACGTAAATGAAGTCACCAAAGAGCCTAACGATTTTATCTTGCCTTCTTCTAGTGCTTTGCAACTGTTCCACCAAGAAAACAATAGCCAGATCGGAAGTAGAAATGCTCAAAACACAACTGCGAGGAAAAGACTGGCAGGTCGTCGCCATGATCATTGACAATGAACGAATTGAAGGAGGGACCGTCGCTGATGCAGCTCCTTACATCAATTTCTCAGATCGAGTCATTGATCTGGTTGCCTACTGCAATGCCTACAAAGGCACTTATCTTTTGGAGAAAGATCATTTTTTCAAGGTCACCTTTCAGTCTGGAATCCGGATTGAATGTGAAGGAGATATCGCTTTGTACGAAAAGATCTTAATCAACATATTGAAAAATGCCAACAAAATCATATTGGACAATCACCAGCTTTCCATCTTCCAAACAGATCAAACATTTTTGTTTTTAGCCCCCAAATAATTTTTTTCGTACAGCCTCTTTGTCATTGGGCGCAACACCGAAAATGGACTTTTCCAAACATTGCCCGCTGAAAAAGTCCTTAAATTCGTCTCGTTCAAATAGTTTCATCACCGAGTAGCCTTCCAAATTGGAAGGCTACTCGGTCATCAAGCGCAGCTCGATACTCATTTTTTATTTTAAATGCAGTACATTTGAAAGATGATCTAATGAAGCATCTAGTTAAATGTATTCTATTCATTCGCTCAATGTACTTTTAAAGGGTCGTTTGCTCAATGCTGAGTACATCGAATACGAAATTGATCAATTGCTCTTCGATAGTCGCCAATTGGTTTTTCCTCATCGTTCCCTCTTTTTTGCCCTAAAAGGCCCTAGGCAAGATGGTCATCAATTCATCCCCGAATTGTATGCCCAGGGGCTCAGAAATTTCATAGTGGCCAAAGTTATTCCCCTAGATGCTTTTCCGGGTGCCAATTTCATTTTGGTCGCAGAACCACTTCGAGCTTTGCAACAATTGGCTGAATTTCATCGGCAACAGTTTAGGCCAACTTGCATTGGCATTACGGGCAGCAATGGAAAAACCATTATTAAAGAATGGTTATTTCAACTGCTGTGTACCCAGTTTAATATTGTTAGAAGTCCCAAAAGTTACAATTCTCAAATTGGGGTTCCCCTGTCTGTTTGGCAGATGAATTCCAAAGATGAATTGGCCATTTTCGAAGCAGGTATTTCGCAAAAAGGAGAAATGCAATACTTGGCGCCAATCATCGATTGCGAGATTGGGATCTTTACCAATATCGGTACGGCACACGACGAGGGTTTTCTTTCACAGGAAGAAAAAATCATTGAAAAACTAGCCTTGTTTAAGGGGGCAAAGGTCCTAATTTATCAAAAAGATCAATCTGCTTTGAGTAAAATCATTGAAGACAAAGTCCATTGCTCTCTCTTCTCTTGGTCAAGCACTAGGCCAGAAGCAGACTTATATATTACGGATATTGACCTTTCCCAACAAAAGCAAAGTAGCATTACTGCTTTATTTGACGGTCGACACATTGACATTGAATTTCCCTTTTCCGATCCTGCTGCTATTGAAAATGCCATCCATTGCTGGGCCTGTTTGTTATTGCTCCAACAAGATCATGAATGGATCAAAAAGCGGATGCGACAACTGGTTTCCGTTGCGATGCGCCTCGAATTGAAAGCAGGCATCAACAATTGTCAGCTGATCAATGATAGTTACAATTCTGATTTGACTTCCCTCAGTATTGCCCTCAACTTCTTGGATCAACAAGATCGTCAACAAAAGCGGAGCGTTATTTTATCCGATATTTTACAAAGTGGGCAGGCTTCCAAAAACTTATATCGGGAAGTAGCAGACCTCTTGCTGCAGAAGGACATTCATCGACTGATTGGGATTGGTGAAAATATTCCCATTATCCAGCCTTACCTCAAGGACGAATGCCACAGCGCTTTCTTTAAGGATACCAATGCCTTTTTGGGAGCCTTACGCGAAATGGACTTCCAAGATGAGATCATTTTACTTAAAGGAGCCCGTCCATTTCAGTTCGAGCGGATTGCCAATCGTTTGGAACAAAAAGTCCATCAAACAATATTGGAAATCAACCTTAGTGCCCTCCAACATAATCTCAACGTTTACCGGCAAATCATCCGTCCATCGACCCAAATGATGGTCATGGTCAAAGCAGCAGCCTATGGCAGTGGAAGTGAAGAAATTGCCCGTTTGCTGGCTTACCAAAAAGTAGACTATCTGTGCGTTGCTTATGCTGACGAGGGGGTTGCTTTGCGCAAAGCAGGCTTGAAATTGCCCATTATGGTACTCAATCCCGAGGTAGCTACTTTCGATGTCATGGCTCGTTATCGGCTCGAACCAGAGATTTATAGTCTTCGGCTACTGGATCAACTCCTCTCCTACCTTCCCCCTCAAGCAAAGCCCTTTTCCATTCATATTAAACTCGAAACGGGGATGAATCGCTTGGGTTTTGCTACGGAAGAGTTGCCTGATTTGTTGGCCATACTACAAAATCAAGCTCAACTGGAAGTTCAATCGATCTTTTCCCATCTCACTGCCAGCGAAAACAATCAATACGATTCCTTTACCAAAAAACAAGCCAATCAGTTTCTAGACAATTATGCTTTTTTGGCCCAGGGCTTGGGCCACCGTCCTGTCCGACATTTGCTTAACTCCAGCGGAATTGTCCGTTTTCCACAATACCAACTGGATATGGTGCGTTTGGGCATTGGCTTATATGGTATTGATGGAAGTGCTACCATTCAAGAACAATTACAGGTCGTACACTGCCTCAAAGCCAGTATTTCCCAGATCAGAACCGTCCAAGCCCACGAGGGCATTGGCTATGGTCTTAAAGGACAGCTCGTCAAACCCGGCCGGATTGCCACCATTAGCATTGGCTATGCTGACGGCTTACTGCGCAGCGCTGGGAATGGTCGATTTTCTGTAAAAATAAGGGGGCAAAAGGCGCCCATTATCGGACAGGTTTGTATGGATATGTGTATGGTAGACATCAGCCACTTGCCTCAAGCCTGTGAAGGGGATGAGGTCATTATTTTTGGAGCCAATCACTCGGTAAATCAACTTGCTGAATGTTTACAAACCATTCCGTATGAAGTTTTTACCAATATTTCTACCAGGGTGAAAAGGGTTTATTTTCAGGAATAAATAGATCCTAAAAAATGAGACGACTGAGGCTAAGTGGGTACATCTTTGATTGAATAGCCCCCAACAAAGTGCCAAAT
>JBCCSR010000415.1:0-5448 GCA_039199865.1 Bacteroidota bacterium | reverse complement strand
CAAAAAAATACAACAAATTGAGCACGGAATGGAAGTCGAAGTACTCGAAGTCATTCGAGGTGAAGAGAGCCGTTCAACGATCACAATCTGGGGAGATCCTGGACATCTGTGCAGAGTATACACTTCCTCCTTTGAGATTGGAGCAACTGTCATTTTTGCACTCAGTAAGATCGAAACGCCTCCCAATCCCGATTTTTTTAGTCCCCTAGAAAAAGTAGATGATTACATCATTTCCGTTTGCGGGCTTCACTACACCAAATGTAACGATCCCGTTAATCCTTACACCCAGGAAGTAGAGGACTTGGCAGAATGCTTGGGCTTTGACCCTTGCAATTGTGGGCAACCCAAATTGAATGTTTATCCCAACCCGACGATAGGACCTCTAGCCATCAAATTACCAGCCGCCGTAGTGGATGTTTCCCCAAAACAAGTGAATGTTTATGATATCCGTGGAGCCTTGGTCAGAAATCTACAGTTTCTCACTGATGGAGAAGAGAGAACCTTAAATCTGGACCTTGGAGGACTCCATCCAGGAATTTATTTTCTCGAATATCGGAGTCCTTTACTTTGTGGAAGCGCCAAGGCGGAAAGAATTCTACTGCGATAAAAGACAACAAGAAAATAGTTAACCAATAGATCAGTGTGGATGGCTAATTTTTCGGGCCATCCACATAATACATGTCAATCTCTCCCTTGTTTTTCGCCGTGATTTTACCCCGATAAGTACAACTAAAGTGATCTTTGACCAGCTCATAAGTGTCTTGGGAAATATTTACTTTACCCTCCTCACTGTTGTCTTCCAGACGAGCGGCAATGTTGACCGTATCTCCCCAAATATCGAAGGCAAATTTTTTGATGCCGACAATCCCGGCCACGACGGGCCCCGTGTGAATGCCAATACGAGTTTCAAAGAAAGGTAAATGCTGAATTTTTCGGTCTGCTGCTATCGCCTTCAGGGCCACCTGAATATCTAAGGCCGCTTTGACGACTTGTACTGCATTGGCTTGATTGTCGCTTGGAATTCCTCCCGCACACAAATAGGCATCTCCAACGGTTTTGATTTTTTCCAAACCGTATTTGTCCATCATTTCATCAAACATCCGGAAGCAATGATCGATTTCGGCCACCAGTTGCTCTGGTTCCAACTGCTCAGAAATAATGGTAAAATCCTTGAAGTCAGAAAAGAAAACCGTTACGGCTTCGTAGCGCTTTGCCTGAGCTTTGCCGTGTACTTTGAGTTCTTCGGCAGTTTCTGCGGGCAAAATATTGAGCAGTAAATCATCTGATTTCTTTTTTTCAAGAATCAGTTCTTGGGTTCGAATAGCGACCTCTTTTTCCAATTGTCGACGCCCTTGCTGCAGACGGTACAAACGCAATAAAAACAACCCATAGATCAGTGCCACTCCCAAAATAGTCATCAAACCAATAAACCACCAGCTCTTATAATACGCTTGTGCCACTTGTACCTTGACCGCCAATTCTTGCTCGTTCCACTTGCCCTTTCCCGATTTGGCTCTGACCCGAAAGACGTAATTGCCCGCGGGAACCATCCCGTATCTCGCCTGGCTCGATTTCGATTCTTTTGACCAATCCGTATCGTAGGGATCCAAGCGATAGCTGTACAAATTATCGGAAGGAGATTGATAATTGGCCAGCGCAAATTCGAAAGTAAACATTTTGTCTCGGTGTGAAATTTCAATCACCGCGTCTTCCGATAAACCATTGTTGAAGCTAATCAGGCTATCGTAAGTTCCATCGAGTTTGGAAAAACCGGTAAAAAATACCTTACCTTCTTTTTGGGCTCGAGCTTGTAAAAAATGATTGCCTGGATAAAAAGCGGTCACCCCGTGAATTCCACCAAAATACATTCGTCCGTCTTGAGCTTGATGGTAGGAAATGCGATTGAACTCATTGGCCGCGATTCCATCTTTTTTAAAAAAATTGATGAAGCGTTCGTCCTTTACGCTAAAGCGAGAAAGTCCGTTGTCGGTGGTTACCCAAAATACTGAGTCGCCTTCCGACAAAAAGGAATTGATAAAATCATTGGCCAAACCCTGCTCTTTGCCATAGACCGTCAAAGCCTCGGTTTCAATATTTAAGCGATGTAACCCTTTTCCCGTGGCGGCCCACAGAAAACCCAGACGATCTTCGTAAGTCTGGTTGACTTTGTTGTGTAACAACTGAACCTTACTGGTCGAATCGCTCCGATAATGCGCCACTCCTCCTTTTACCTTGTCTATTTTGTAAATGCCCCGATCGAGGGTAGCTACCCAAAAATGTTGACCATTTCTACCGTGATAGAGATGAGCGATCTCTAATCCGGCGGTATCAATCAGCCCCTGAGGGTCTTCATAATACTCCAGCGATTGGGCAAAGGGATTGTAAAAGTGAATTTTGTTATGAAAGCCAAACCAGATCCGGTTATTGCTGTCAACCATCGTTGCCCCTAAATCGGTTGCTGGTGCATCCAAGATTGAGCTGACCTCCAGGGTACCTAAATCTATCCTTTTTCCATTGCCCGTCCACAGTGCTCCTTCGTGGTATTGCAGGCCAAAGGGAGGATTAAAAAAATTACCCGTTGGGAAAAGCGGTCTGAGCAAACCGGTGGACGCCTCCAAAACGTGGATGGAGTTGTAATAACTAAAATACACATTCCCCAATGCATCGGAAGTGATGCCGCGAATACTACAAGTTCCATCATTACAAAACTCACTGCCCTCACTCAAGTAGGTGTTGAAGCGCTCATCGGATTGCATCATCTTGATGAGCCCAAAATCAGTGGCCAACCAAATGACTCCCGTGGCATCTCTAAAGATTTGTCGGTAATTGCAAGTGTGTTTTAGGAGATTTTGGATATTTGCATTGTAGTCGCGTACAGTTTCCTGAGCCGCATCATAACAGAGGAACTTCCCCATTCCTCCCATAAAAACATTGTTCTTTTCATCCACCAGTAGGGCATGATAGGTATCATTGCCATAGGTTTGGCGACTGATGGGATGCAATTCAAACAAGTTGGCTCCTTGGGGTAAAAAGTAAAGCAAACCATTGTCGAGTAGCGCCCAAATTTGGCCGTTGAGATCGATCTGTAATTGAGTGATCCAGCCTGCTGCATCGCTACTGTAGTAGAAGGGCAAATCCAAATCCTTGAGATGATTTCCCTGCTGATCAATTACTCTGATCTTATTTTGGCTAAAACTGTAGTAGTATTGACCGTCCAATTCCAACACGGGTCGTTTGGCAAAATTACCTTCTCCGGGGAGTACATCTTCTACCCTTGCCTCCTCATTGATCTTTTGGAGATATGATTTTCCCGACTCATTCACGTAGGCAGAAGCCCACAAATTGCCCCGCCGATCGACTACCAAATTGCTAAAGGACCGTTTCTGATCATACACTCCACTGGATTTGGCGACCCTGATTTTATGGCTCTCATGATTGCGAGGATCTAGTGAAACCAGATAATTGGAAATGCTCAACCAGATCAAGCTATCCTTTCCAATGGCCATGTCGGGAATAAATTCATTGCCTAGGGGGAAAGGCTCGTCGAGAGAAGTAGTATAATGACTAAAATCTCGGCCATCAAAGCGATTCAAACCGTTAATAGTCGCTACCCAAATGAATCCCCAATGATCCTGTGCGACTTTGAAAACATTTCGGTGAGAAAGGCCCTCTTCAAAACTGTAAACTTTAAATTCAATATCGTTTATGGACGCTTGCCCCATTAAATGATGACCAGCACCAATTAAGAGGAGGGCAAACAACAATTTTGTGACTGCTGAGCTACAGGAGCAGAAAAAATGGGGCAATGTCTTTGTTGAAGTCATGTATTCGTACGAAACCTAAACCGAAGGTCTCATCAATCTGTTGGTACAATATGATTATGCGCAATGACAAGCAATACGTATCCTCGAAGATACTAACTTTGCTTCGCTAAAAAAATTTGCTGCTTTGACAAATGGCCAGCAGCTCAGCAACACTATACAAAATCGAAAAACATGAATGCACATATTGTCACCATCGGCGATGAAATCCTCATCGGGCAAATCGTCGACACCAATTCTGCTTGGATGGCTCAGCAACTCAACTTACAAGGCATCCGAGTTCAACAAATACAATCGATTGGAGATACGCACGAGGAAATCATTGCGGCCATCCAAGAAGGTTTTACCAAAAGTGACGTTGTCTTTTTTACCGGAGGTTTGGGGCCCACCAAAGATGATATTACTAAAAAGGCAATTGCCGATTATTTTAAAGTAGGCATGGATTTTCATCCCCCCACTTTTGATCGCATTGAAAAAATGTTTGCAAAATGGGGACGAAGTATGACCGAAGCCCATCGCGAGCAATGCTACATGCCTCAAAATGCTTTGATCATGACCAATCGAATGGGCTCTGCCCCCGGAATGTGGTTTGAGCAAGGAGACCATATTTTGGTATCCATGCCTGGCGTTCCTTACGAGATGAAGTATTTGATGGAAAACGAAGTGCTCCCACGACTTCGCGAACGATTTCCCGGAAAACCCATTGCCCACCGAACAGTTTTGACCGTGGGAGAGGGAGAGTCTAGAATTGCAAAAATGATTACCGACTTTGAAGAAAACCTTCCCGCACACATCAAACTGGCTTATCTCCCCGGCCTGGGCATCGTTCGCTTGCGCCTTACCGCCAAGGGAGACAGCCAAGCAGCCATTGAAAAGGATTTAGACGCCAAAGTGGAAGAGCTCAATGCTTTGCTTCCCGACTATATTTTTGGTTATGGAACAACGACTTTGGAAGCAGCAGTCGGACAGTTATTGAGAGAACGAAAGCAAACCATAGCAACGGCAGAGAGTTGTACTGGAGGCTATCTGGCCCACCGTTTTACGGCCATTCCGGGAGCTTCCGATTATTTCCAGGGGAGTACCATTGCTTATGCCAATCAAATTAAAGTCAACGAGTTAGGCGTTTCTCCATCCATTTTGCAGCAGCACGGAGCGGTAAGTGAGGAAACCGTTAGCGCCATGGCTCAAGGAGCTTTAAAAAAATTCAATACCGACTTTGCCCTTTCCACATCAGGCATTGCGGGCCCCGGTGGAGGAACGGAAACCAAGCCCGTAGGAACCATATGGATGGCGATTTGCGACAAAAATGAATGCAAAACACTGAAACTACAACTGGGAAAAGACCGTTTAAAGAATATACAGTACACCAGCAACCGAGCCCTTAATCTGTTGAGAAAATTTCTGATTGAAAGATACTGACTCGTTTACTCCCTTTATTCGTTTGTCAGATCATAAATATGAAATCAATGGTAGTAGTGGTCAGTCCGGTAATCAATGGATGAATTAGGGGGATTAAAATGACCCCAACTCTGGGTAAAATACGTCATTTTTGCTTCGACAAACTTACATGACAAATGCGCTAAGTAGTAAAGCGAAAATTTTTATTAGAGCAATAATTCCCGTAATT
>JBCCSR010000414.1:0-5448 GCA_039199865.1 Bacteroidota bacterium | reverse complement strand
GTTCAACACAGGCTTAACATAGTCCAACTTTATGCCAAATGCATCGCCTGGCTTTTCATGCAGTCATGTATGATCAAATTGATGGTAAAAATCTAAAAAGGAAGATTCGTATGGATGAGGGGATGATTGCTAGAAAGGTTTTGTTCCGTGAGTATCCTTACAAAAACCATTCTCATTTTTGGTTTTCTTCAATAAATTGAGCCCAATCGCTCAAAGTTTGTTGGCCTCGACGGGCAAATTCTCGACTTTGTGCTTCAGAGATGTTAAAAGTTTTTCTCAATTGGGAAAAGATGGCTTCTGCATCTGCTGCATTTTCCCAAATGCTTTCCAGGCCTTCTTTTTCAATTTCATTGGGCGCCTGACCGCTGGCCTCGCTAAAAACAGATTGGAGTTTTTGGTAAGTATCATGTGCTGACTTCAAAGTAGTAAACCAATCGGCAGCATTTCTAATTTTATCGCTAATTTTTTCGTTGTCTTTGATCTCCTCCATGTATTGCCGCTCCTCGGGAGAGATGGAGCTGGATTCTGACAAATCCTGTTCGGCAGCAGGTAGATTGTCATTTCCACTGGAGAATTCCTTGGCCAAATTGCGGAGTACGGCCTCCACACTTTCCTCTCTGCCTTCTTCCCGATAAGCCCTTTTCCGTTGTTGACTGCCGGAGGCATGAGGATTGTCCACAATTTCAATAGATTCCGTTTTTTCCACGATATCCAGATCCAAACCATTCTTATCGTACATGATGTAGGCGATGATGCCAATGGCCGCAAAAAACATCAACCATTCAAAGGTGCTCAGTACTTTCTTTTTTGGCGCTTCAGATTCTGTCATAGGGTCAAACTAGCATTTAGTCCGCTTTGTAAAAGCTATTTGATGATCAATTGTTGAGCTTGGGGCTCTCCTTGCATTCTAATCAGGTAAATGCCCGAACTGAACTGACCAAGATCAATACGTCGACTTTCCAGCATTGGCTGACGCAGTACCAACTTTCCTTGTAAATTGTAAACCTCTACTTGGGCTTCATTTTGAAAATGGCCTTGTACAAAGCAGTAGCCATCAGCCGGATTAGGCTGTATCGACCAGGAGATCGTTTCTACCTGAATTGATACAATACGACTCAAAGTATATTGTCCATCAAAGTCCATCTGCTTGATGCGATAATAATTCCTCCCAACAGGAGGTGAAGGATGAATAAAGGTATATGCCTGGACTTCAAGTAAATCTTGCCCTACCACCAATTCTCCTAAAGCAGTAAAACTACGACCGTCCAAGCTGTGCTCAACGATAAACCGTTCATTGTTGACTTGTTCGGCTACTTCCCATTTTAGTACGGTTTGCTTATCCTGATAGTGGGCATTCAGGCTGAGCCAAGTCAGTGGCAATGGCGCCAAAACCTCAAGCGCTATCCCGATCTCATCCCAACTAAGGATATCGTTCTGCACAAATAAGCGAACCTCATAATTACCTTCCTCAGTGTAGAGGTGGGTAGGATTTTGACTGTTGCTGATGTTCCCATCTCCAAAGTCCCAATGCCAAGCCAATGCATCGATACTCAAATCCGTAAAATCGACTTCCAAGCCATTCTTGGCAAATGCAAAATTAGCGGTGGGTTTGTGTTGAGTCCATAAAAAAGGCGTCACTCTAGTCAAAAGACTATCCCAATACATGTTTCCGGTCGTTCCATTGTCCCACGCTCCATTGTTGGTACCATAAAACTCATGTCCCTCCCCACTGAGAAAGTAAGTCTCTCGCTGATCCATTCCCAATAAATCCATATTGCTATCAATGAGTTCACTTCCGTAAACCGTGGGAAACAAAGGAATGCTAAAGGGAGATCCAGAACTGTAAGGAACAATGGCATCGGCTGATCCATGGGCCAAAAAAACGGCTTGATTTTCTGTCGGCTCCAATAAATCCAAATCGAAAAGTGCGCCCCAGAGTGCAATGATTCCGTTTGGTGTTCCATCTTGATTCAAATTGCTTCCTCGATCAAAATTGCCCAAATCAGGGCCGTTGTGAAAAAACGGAAGGATGAGATTACTGTAACTGACTTCCCCAGCGTCTTCCGGTTTTTCATCGGGTTTGGTCATGAAAACGCTGTGCAGCGCAACAAAGGCTCCGGCACTACTTCCCGCCATGTAAATTCGATTGGTATCAATTCCATAGGCACTTGCATTGGCGCGTAAATAGCGAACTGCAGAGCGTCCATCCTGTAAACCACGATAAGCCGCTCGGGTGGAGTGCATTGCTGTGTTGGTAATGGCATAAAAGCCTTTTCGATAATCAATAGAGGCAGTGACATAACCCATTCTGGCGAAAGAGTCGCAAAATGCCACCATGTCATCATGGTTGCGATTACCCAAAGCGAAACCTCCAGCATGGACAAAAATAATGGCCGCTCTGAGATCGTGTGCATCACCAGTGGGCTGGTAAATATCCATAATTAGGTCTCCCGTCGTCGTATTGTCTTCATCATGATAAGGGAAATTGAGAAACGGCGCAGTATCGTAAACGACATCACTAATGACGGAGGAAGAAGGAAAAACAGCTTCCGTATATCTTCGCATTTGTGCCTCAGAGTGGGTACAAACAGAGAGAAGAACAATGGTGAGGAGCAACACTTTGTTCATACTAAATCGATTGATAGAGGATGAAGAATATGGATACCGCCAACAATACCTGCCTGATTATTCTACTACATCGCCGAAGCGGATCGGTAGGGAGAAAACCAGTCCAAACAATTGGTTTCTTCCATCCCTTACGGTAAAAGCATTGGTAAGTCCGATCTGGTATTGAAAGTCCACCGCAAAGTATTTGAAATCTACTCCAAAGGTAGATTTAATCCCAAAGTCTGTTTTTGTGGGAAGGCGTTCGATTTCACGTTCCTCTTCACCGATGGTCAGAGTGGATACATGAGTGTCGGGAATGGGCAATGCAGCATAAGGACCGATCCCCCAGTAAACGCCAAAGTCTTCATGATCTACAGGTAAACTTAGTCTCAGCATTAGTTCCTGTTGGAGATAGTTGAGCTTGAAATTGAGTAACTCATTTTCACTTAATTCGTAGGACTCCCCTTTCCGAACATACACTGTTGAATACTGTATTGCGTGCCGATTTGAAAATTTATACCCAAAATCTACTCCTAGGCTCCAGCTCACTCTATTTTGATCATTGAAAGAATCTTCGTCGGCAAGCAGCGCACTGGTCCATCCAGCATTCACTCCGGTGTAGAATTGGGCAGAAGCAGAAAAAGAGGTAACTAAGAGGAGGGCAAACAGCAATACTGTATTTTTCATTGCAGGTATTTAGCGGTGTTAAATACCCAAATATAGTAAAGCAATGACAATCCTTCTATTATTTGACAATTATTTCTTGGTCTCGTTGGCATCTGGCCTCATTCCCGTGTGCTTTTTGGAGGGCAAAAACTGTAAATAG
The DNA here is from genome assembly GCA_039199865.1 of Bacteroidota bacterium. Taxonomy (GTDB): domain Bacteria; phylum Bacteroidota; class Bacteroidia; order Chitinophagales; family Saprospiraceae; genus JALZUU01. The sequence goes on along the minus strand of JBCCSR010000414.1, from coordinate 2,015 downwards.
ATCTTTTAAAGTATCGTCCCAATAACATTACATCCGTCCGAATGGCCTATTTGTTTACTGATTTTCTCGAAAGCCTCGTCGTGGCGTGGCTATCCTTACTTTTTTTGACTCATCATTGCGAAAATAGTCTCATTCGTTTTGCGGGTATTATTCCTGATAAGCTTCCTAAATTGACTTGAACGGAGGGAAATGAAATTAAAAATCCATCTTCAAACGTAGATTGATCCGTCTTGAGGTCAAAAAATTGGGAATCGCATACTGCGTATTGGTGACTGTTTTGATCCAGGTATTGGAAGCGACGTTGGCCACTTTCATGAGGTTGAAGATTTCCAAACTCAACCAAGTACTTCTGGAAAAACGCAGTGGATGGCGGCTTTTTCTCGCTCGCCAAGCTTGATCCCAAAGCAAAATGGAAAAGCCAATATCAACTCGGTGATAAGCGGGAAAACGGAAGGTGTTGCGAAAAACGCGATTGCTTCCCTGTAAGCCGAAAGGCAATCCCGTACCTACTGTAAAATTGAGGTGCATTTTAATGTTCTCATTTCGAGGGAGATAATCCTGAAAAAACATAGATAGGGTCATGAACTGATCGGTTGGACGGGAAACACTCGACACATTTTCGCCCTCCGGTTGTCCGACATCTCTACGCATGTGCTGAACGTCGTTCAGGGCTTCCTTGGCACTCAAAAAAGAAAGGTTAATCCAAGATTCTGCTCCGGGAACAAATTCTCCGTTGATGCGCATGTCGAGACCAATGACCGAGCCCGTCGCATCATTTAATCCCGAATAACGAATACGTACATTGTCGATTTCGTAGGAGACCAAATCCCAAAGTTTTTTGTAATAAGCTTCAACGATAAACTTAAATCGCTTGGGATTGTACTTGCCCAAATTGAAATCGGCCGTAAAGCCACCAACGACGTGAAGGGACTTTTGGGAGCGAAGATTGGTGTTGACCGATCCATCTGGCGCTCGGAGTTCGCGATAGAAGGGCGGTTGAAAATACAGTCCACCCGCCAAACGATAAGAGATGTTAGATTTTTTACCTAAAGGCTTATACAGCAACTGCACTCTTGGACTAATGATCAACTCTTCGTTCAAATCCCAATAAGAAGCCCGAACTCCGGCAGAGACTTTAAACTCACTGACATCCTCTTTTTTGTAAGAAAACGTATTTTGAAAATAAGCACTCAGACGATTAGAGTTGAGGGGATCAAAATCTCTTTTCAGGACGTTTTTGATTTGTAAAGAAGTCGTATCAAAATTGAGGGAGTAGCCCGCAGAATCTAGGCGTTCCCATTCGTTAATTTCGTCGTCGATCCGTTCGTTTTGGTACTTTACACTCCATTGGAAAAAATGACTGCTGGTGACCGACAGATCGTCCGGATCATTTTGTAATTCCCAACCTCCTTTATGCTCTACATTGGTCACCGTCGACTGCAAATAGTTGCGAACAAACTGTTGCTGCGTTCCCGTTCCCAACACTGCTACTACATCCCCAAAGCCATCACTCCCCAAATCAGATTCGATTTGTCCTAGCGTATAATCTCCGATGATATCAAAGCGTTCGTTTTCCTCGCTTCGGTAGGTTGAGGTCAAGAACTTGAGAAAAAATGGATTGCGTTGACGATCGGGAACATAGGTCAGTGAAGCGCCTCCCATGTAGGTGGCAAAATCATCCACCTCTTGCCCGTCAAAAACCGTAAATAATTCCAAAGCAAAATCAATCAGCCCCAAGGCCGTGGCTCGGGAACGCGGTACAAATTGATATTCACTATAATTGAAATTCCCCATCAGCCCCAATTGCCAATTGCGATTCAAGTCATAGGTCACATAGCCCTGGATATCAGCAAAGTTAGGCGTGTACTCTCCCCGGACATCTAAAGTACCCAACAAGTAGCGCGTGGTTTTATAACGAGCCCCAAACAGATAACGGACACGTTGATAATTGTCTTTCCCCGCTTTGAAACTGCCTTCTAAATGCGTAGAACCTCCCAAAAAACTCATCCCCAGGG
>JBCCSR010000413.1:0-5451 GCA_039199865.1 Bacteroidota bacterium | reverse complement strand
CTTGATGTCAATCCCCTCCTTGTTTTCAATTGCACCATCGTACTCGGCTACAGCAATGATTTTGGCCCCTCCTTCTTCCTGACAGATTTGAGCCGCATAGGATCCAACATTTCCCAACCCTTGAACTGCGATGGTTTTACCTTCCATTCCTGGCTCTAGGCCCAGCTCTGCCATGTCTTCTTTGTAACTGACCGCTTCTTTGAGGGCATAATAAACGCCACGTCCAGTAGCTTCTGTTCTTCCCTGAATGCCACTTTGATGAACGGGCTTTCCGGTAACGCATCCCGCAGCATCAATTTCTCCACCTTTAAATGACAAATAGGTATCGAGAATCCAAGCCATTTCGCGGGGTCCTGTTCCGTAATCTGGAGCGGGAACATCGATCCCTGGGCCGATAAAATTTTTCCGAATCAACTCAGCGGTATATCTCCGGGTGATGGCCTGTAGTTGACCCGCATCGTAATTACGTGGTGATATTTTCACTCCACCTTTTGCGCCTCCAAAAGGGACATCTACAATGGCACATTTATAGGTCATCAGAGCGGCCAATGCCATCACTTCATCTTGATTTACTTTCTGGCTGTATCGGATACCTCCCTTGGTCGGTAATCGGTGGTGACTATGTTGTACTCGATAGGCTTCAATGACTTGATACTCCCTGCCAATTTTGACGGGAAACCTCATTTGGTAGACAGAATTACATGCCTTAATTTGCGCCAAAAGACCTTTAGGAAGGCCCGAGTGTTGCGCCGCTTTGTCAAAGTTTCGATTGACACTGTCCAGAAAGCTGATGTGCGCTACTGGTTGTTTTTTAGCTTTTGCCATCGTTTTTAATTTGATTTTCTAATTTAGTTAGTTTCTTGTCCATCCAAAACAGATAAAAGACAATACCCAGAAAAGCTAAAACGATGACCGTAACGACCACATAAATTTTTCCGGTACTTCTCATGAAGTCAGTGCTGGCCTCCTGTGAAAATAACAAGTTGGGAAGGCCACAAATTAGACTGGTTAAGGTAGTCAATAATCGTTTCATCATTCAATTTTAGCGGGCTAAAACTCGGGCTATTTTTTTATTAAAACAAATTAAAATCCGTATATTTTTTCTTTTAAACTTTCCATCCGGTACAAGAGGTTGGCCATCCATGTACCGACTAAAATCCAACCAATCACAGCAGGGTACAACACCAGACGCATCGTATTGTCTAAATCCTCTCCACCGAAGCCAGGATTCCCACCATTTCCGGGATGTAAACTGTCGGTCAATCGGGGAATAACAAATAATAAGGGGACCAAACAGGCAAAGGCAAAAATATTATACACGGCTGAAATTCGGGCTTTTTTCTCTTCATCTTCAAAAGAAGCACGGAGTACAAAATAAGCCAGATAGACCAACATAGCGATGGCCGCCATATTTTGTTTGATGTCAAAACTCCAATAACTGCCCCAGGTAAACTTGGCCCAAATCGCTCCGGTGACCAAACCCAACACGCCATACAATACGCCGACACTAGTAAAGGCCGCAGCTTTGTGATCTTTCAGCGGATCATTGGTCGACAAATATTGTATGCTGTAGACCATAGAAATCACAAAGATGATCATCATGGCGAACCAGTAAGGTACATGATAATAAGTGCTGCGGATGGTCTCTGATAAAATATTGCGGTAAGGGAAAGTCATTCCCGATTTTTCGTGCAAATCACTAATGAGATTGTTTTGCCACTGGGTACCTCCCCCATCATTTTCCTGCCGAGTAATAAATATAGCGCTAGGCAAAACGGTAGCACCGTCTATCATATTGTCGAGGATGAGGGTGGCATCCATCACTTTGTCTTCACCGGGTAGCGTTACCGGAAGGACAAAGTCTATTTTCATTTTGGTGTCGCTGATTACTTGGATTTGCTGGGCTGCCAATTGCTGATCATCTGCCAATTTCAACCAGGCCCGATGCACCTCTCCTTTTTGGTAAAAAGTGTTGTATCCCTCGACCATAATCTGTGCGCGGTCCCCCGTTTTGAAATTGGCAGGGCTCGCCGAAACGATCCCCGGTTTGAGCGGAACCAACATTCCGACCAAAAAACTGTAAACCAATAGAATGACCCCCAAAATTTTCCACCAATGTTTTTTCATACCTAACTTGTAGTTTGATGATTTTCACTAATTGGGCATCAATCCCTCCATAAATATGGGAAAAGAATACCAGTTAATGCCAATAAAATTAAATCAATCGCCAATAAAATGAGTATGTCCTTCCCCACCCCCGTATCTTGAATCAAGCCCAAGGCGTTGGCCGATAACTTGAGCAAGGTCATCAAAATTGGGATGATAACGGGAAAAGCGAGAATGGCCATCAAAGTTGAACTATTGGAGGCTTTGGCAGCAATGGCCGAAATGAAGGTAAAAGCAAGGGAAAAGCCCACACTTGACAGGACCAAGGCCACAGAAAATTCCCCCATATTTTTGACCGGATTTCCAACGACAAGAGCAAAGATGCTGAAGGACAATACGCTCAGGAAAAGCAATAAAACAATATTGTAGAGGACCTTAGAAAAAATAATCGCAGTTGGGCTTGCCAGGGTGTAATAATAGAGGATTCGATCTCCGTTCTCCTGGTTGAAGCTCTTGGTGATGGCATTGACCGAAATGAACAGCATGATGATCCAAAACAAAGTATTCCAAGCCTTGGGCCCTACCTGAATAAATGATAAATATACAATGAAAACGGTGGATAGAACATACAGTATGATTCCCCCGAGTGTGTATTTTTGGCGCCACTCAATGGTTGCCTCTTTTTTAATCAAATAAAATATAGCGTTCATTAAAGACATCAGTGCAAATGTAACCAAGTTTGCGACGATTCCCCTAGCAATTGAATCATAAGATTGTCAATTGTTTTTGGAAATCATTGGGAATGCTTATCATTGAAGATGTTGAGTAAAAAAAAGAAAGGATGGCTGAGTTCAATTATTCTGCTGGTCATTTTAGGAGCAGTGGCTTGGACCTATCACTATTATTTTGAAAAGTATGATTATCCTACCTTTAAAAAACTACAATCCGTTCAGTTTGAAGCGGTGAGCTTGCGCCCCGACTTGACTTTGGGCTTCAAGGCGGAAGCCGTTTTTCATAATCCATCTCCCATTAAAGTCAATATTACAGAGCTATACTGTGAAGTTTTCGTCGATGGTAAAAAAACCACAACGGTCCAACAAAAGATCAAAAGGCACATGCCCGCTCATGCCGATTTTTCCATTCCTTTGCAGTTTGATCTTCCCTTAGGGAAAGGAAATTTGTTGAAAGATTTGGGACAAATTCTGGGGGGAGCCTGGAAGAAAAAGTCGATTCAAATTCGAGCAATTGGTACAATAAGCATCTCCATTGCTCAACTCTCCATGGATATTCCCTTTGAGCAAGAAGAAGTCTACAAATTGGAAGAATATTTTAATTAAGAAAAAACAAAATTGTAAACAACTGAATAACAGCTATTAACAAGTACAAAAATCCCAATGCCCAACACTAAACACACTTATTAAAGTTTTTTGGTATACATTTTGTTCTCTACAAATCAAACAATACAGTAACACACTAACACTCTCAGAGATGAACTATCCCTACAAGTTAGAGCAGCTATCTCAGCAACTCTCCCATAGCACTGATCCTTTGGAACGGTACGAAATCATGATCGAACTGTCTGTTCTCTACAAAAAAATGTGGAAGATGAAAAAAGCATTGGAGATTAGCCAAGAGGCTTTGGCATTGAGCAAAAAATTGATTTACGCACAGTATATTTATCCGCCATTTTCCAAGTTTGATGAACGGGCCAAAAAGAAGTCCCTTTTGGTTGGAAGCATGGGTTAAAACAGTCAAAAGCTTGAAAGTATTACAATTTCATTGCGCCAAAATAGGTTATATGCTCGTCCTTTTTCCGTTTGGGTTTGGATAAGAACCGCAGGATTTGGGTAGTCGCGAATGCATCATTTGATTAATTCTACCAATTTCAATATCTTTCCGGCCGTTAGAAAATGGAGATTTCGTCCAATAGGCTAAGCTATAACCAATGTACCGATTACCCCCGCTGCTTTGTTTTCTGTTCTTTTTTTCCTCAATCGTTTTTGCGGAAGACCCCTACTTTCATCGTGTTGAAGCCAAATATGGCGACAATATCAACCTATTTTTGGCCAGATATGAACTGGACAAGCAAAGTTGTAATTTCACCAAATTTTATGAGTTAAATGGCCTCAACCAAAACTCCTTACTCCAAGAAGGCCAGAGATATTTTATCCCCGTGCTCATTTATCGCTACAATGGTGTGAGTATTCGCACCACACTGGGTCTTTCTACTTGGGAACAAGCGTACAGAATCAAAAAGTACAATGAGCGAATCCTGCAAAATGGTTACCGAAGGAAAAGCATCGAAAAAAGTAAGGTTTTATGGGTCGCCTATCACGAGCTCAACTGCCTTGGAAAAAAAATCATTCCCCCAAAGGAAACTACTCCAAGCAACTCGGCAACCATCCTCTCCCAAAACACTAAGATTGATCAGAAAGAAGCCCTAGATAGAAGAAAAGAATTAGAAAAAGATCAGAACAAAATCGATGAGGCCAAGCTCGTGGAGTCAAAAAAACTAAGTGGTTATCGCAAATTTCCCATCTTTGGCAAAAAACACGCTTATATCCCTCTGACAGACAATGAATTACGCGGAAAAGTATTCTACGTCGTGAGTGGCCATGGAGGCCCCGACTCAGGAGCGGTTGGCAAAAAAGGCAATCAGCAATTGTGCGAAGACGAATATGCTTACGATGTAGCCCTTCGCTTGGTTAGAAATCTATTGCAACACGGAGCCATTGCCTATATGATTACCCGAGACCCTAATGATGGTCTGCGTTCAGGAGAGATGTTGCCCTGTGATAAGGATGAATACTGCTGGGGCAATTACAAAATTCCCAGCAAGGTTCTTAAGGATTTCTACGAGAAAATTTTGGGGCAACAACAGAGCTTGAGGATTGCGGCAGTGGCAGCAGCTGCTGCAGCCGCTTCATCAGGAGCCCCAGGATTGAAACCTTTGAATGGTGAGACAGTATTGGACAATCACAGACAAGCTGCTGCAACTATTCCAACCGTTCCTCCCACACATCCATTATCCAAACCACTTTTCATCCAACCTCCTCCCCCTCATCTAATATACGCCCCTTTTGCTCATCAATCACCACCTCACCAAAACAGAACTGCCGCTGCACAAAGTGGTGTGTCTTTGCTGAAGCCTCCTTCTTTGCTGAACACGCACCAAGCTGGACTCTTGAATCCCACGGGTGAATCAGCGGTCTCCGGGACCCGCCCAGTTCTCGCTGGTCAAGAAGCTTCTACAGCGCGTGGTCCAATGTGTCACATAGGCAGGGTACACTTCGTCGATGTGCAACACCTGGCGCGTCACTATTTGCAAAGTCACCAAGGTCTGGG
>JBCCSR010000412.1:0-5454 GCA_039199865.1 Bacteroidota bacterium | reverse complement strand
TCTCCTTACCCTGATGATCTTGTTTTTGATGGGTAAAAAAATATATGACGCGCGATTTGGGTATTTGTGGAGCATGGTCTATTTGGGAACCATCTTGCCTCACCTTTATTTCAAATCTGGAATTATCGATCCTTATTTCAATCTGTTTATCTTTTCCGGTTTGTATCTGTTTATCTTGTTTTATTGGAAAAAGGAAAGCTGGGAAGGCATTGATCTTTCCCGAAGCCACTATACTTATTTGTTTTGGGCTGGCTTTGTGGTGGGATTAGGAATACTTACCAAAGGGCAAGTTGCCTATTTGGTGGTTTGTCTGACCTTCTTTGTATATTGGGTTTATCAACGCTTTCGCTTTTATGTCAATATTCCCGAATTCTTATTTTTCACCCTAGCTACAAGTTTAGTAAGCCTGACCTGGTATGGCTTTGAGACTTGGAAAAATGGTCCTTGGTTTATCACCGAATTCAATAAATACCAATTCCGCTTGTTCAGTACTCCCGACGCAGGGCACAAAGGTTTTCCCGGCTATCATTTTGTCGTATTGCTCATCGGATGTTTTCCGGCTTCCATTTTTACCATCCGAACTTTCTTCAAAATGCCTACCCCCAACTTCCCTTATCAGCAAAACTTTCGTTTGTGGATGAAGATGCTATTCTGGGTCGTATTAATCTTATTTTCCATCGTCCAATCTAAAATTGTCCACTATTCCTCGCTCTGTTATTTTCCACTCAGCTTTTTGGCCACACTGAGCATCTACGAGATCATTAATAAACGAATCCAATATTCATCTTGGATGAAAATTGGTATTGGCCTCATTGCCAGCTTGTTCATCATTGCCACAATCGCCATGCCTATTCTTAGTGAGCATACTGATAAAATTAAACCATTCATCGCGGATCCATTTGCTCGTGGAAATATGGATGCGCAGCCTGAGTGGAATCTGTTTAGCTATCTGGCTCCGATCTGTCTGCTCGCAGTGGTATTGTTCCACAGCTATTGGCAAAAGCGAGGGGCTTTGAAGCGATCCTTTGAAGCTTTGTTTTATGGTACTGCCTTGTTTATTACCATTACCCTAATCGGTTTTATCAATCAAATTGAATCCTATTCACAAAACGCCGCTATCGAGTTTATGAAACAACGAGTTGGGGAAGATTGCTATGTGATGCCCTATAGCTATCGAAGCTATGCCCATTTATTTTACACCAAAAAAACAGGCGTGGACAATTCCAAAAGCTGGGACAAACATTGGCTCATGCACGGAGACATCGATAAAGACGTGTACATCGTCACCAAAGTACATCGATTGAAAAGTTTGGAAGCTCAAAATATTAAAAATCTAAGTGAAGTTGGTCGGAAAAATGGTTTTGTATTTTTTAAGCGCAGTAAGAGCAGCCCAAAGTAAGCCCATTATGGCTATTTCAATTGATTTCCTTTTATCTAAACTACATTTTGGATATCTTTGACCCAATTGCTTTTGATCAAACAAAGCGATTATCAATCCTGACCTCGCATCTAAGACCCTAAATCCATGATAAATATCCTAATAGCCGATGATCACAAAATGTTCGTTGATGGAATTGAATCCATCCTGGCCGAAGAAGAAGACATTCAAGTGCTCGCAAAATGTTATGACGGTGCTGCTGTTTTTGACCATCTAGACAATATTAATATGCTGCTTCTGGACGTCAACCTCCCCAATATGAACGGTATCGAAGTGTGTAAAAAACTCTTTGAAGTCAAACCCAATATCAAGGTGCTGGCCCTATCAATGTTCAACGAAGAAAGTTTTGTTACTGAAATTCTCAACAATGGTGCACAAGGATACATTTTAAAAAATACGGGACGTGTTGAACTTTTAAAGGCCATCCGTACCGTATTTTCCGGGCAATCTTACTTTAGCGAGGCAGTAACGCAGACCATTATGAAAAGTTTGGTCAAAAGCAATAATAAGAGCAGTTCTACCAAACTCAACATTCCCAAAATTTCCAGGAGGGAAAAAGAAGTTTTGCAACTTATCGTCAAAGAATTTACGACTCAGGAAATTGCCGACGAGCTTTTCATCAGCCTCAAAACTGTTGAATCACATCGGTCGAGCCTATTGGCCAAGCTCAATGCCCGAAATACTGCTGGCCTCGTTCGTATTGCCCTCGAAAATAATTTACTGGAATAAGTTCCCTTCTGCCCATGCACCGACAATTCCTCGCCAACATTTCCCTACTCGTTCGCGATTACGACGAAGCGATTGAATACTACACCCAAAAACTGGGCTTTCAATTGATAGAAGACACTCCGCTAAGTCCAGAAAAAAGATGGGTCCGCGTTGCTCCTCCCGGCTCAAAAGAAACGGCTCTACTGCTGGCCAAAGCCGCTAGCCCAGAGCAAATCCAACATATTGGCCAACAAACTGGTGGACGAGTATTTCTCTTTCTGAAAACCAATCAATTTTGGACCGACTATGAGCGAATGAAAGCATTGGGAGTCACCTTTGTAGAAACCCCCAGATCGGAATCCTTCGGCGATGTTGTTGTTTTTAAAGACCTATATGGCAATAAGTGGTATTTGATAGAAGATAAACCACTCTAAATTAAAATGCCCTCCAAATAAGCCACTGTTTCGGGATATGAAAATCTATTGCCGAGTAACAGCCTCTGGGGACGAAAGAAAAATTAGGGGTTATCCCTGAAAAAAAGCTCCTCATTTCTTTGCATCTTTGTTCAATGCGCACTAAGCAAATCCTCCTCCTCCTATCTTGGCTCCCGCTAAGTCTTTTGGGACAAAACCAGCGAGCCGTTCCCTATACTTATGCTCAGTTGTATCAGTTTCTGGATGATGCCGATAAGAACAAAGATATTTGGCGAACTGCGGAGGTCTATGCTTTGTTGGGCGATTTCCATCTCAATGCTGTCGATTACGAAAATGCCTTTAAAAGCTACACCAAAAGTATCGACTTTTATGAAGGATTGGGAGATTCTAGTCGTTTTTATCAAGTCAAGATATCTCTTGCTGAGTACTATCAACAACTCGATTTTTTTGAAGATGGCATTAAAGAATACCGAGAAGCCATTGAATACTACAAAAAGGAAAAAAAGTTACCTCAGTTGGCTCGTAGTTATTTGGGCCTTTCCGCTATCCACCGGAAGGCAGGTGATTTTCAGGAAGAGTTGGCCTATCTTAAAAAATGTGAGGACATCAACAGAGCCGTTAAAGATACCTTACTAGAAATCGTCTACAATATCAATCGCTCCAATACTTATCAGAAAATGGAGCGCTACGATGAGGCCATGAAAAGTTCGCAAAGAGCGTTGAAATTGAGCTATGTCACCCAAAACGAAAAATATTTGAGCCTCAATCTATTTAGAGTGGGATTGCTCAGCCAGTTCAAAGGCAATTTCCCTAGTGCCATCGATTCCCTAAAGAAAAGTTTGATCTATACTCCCTTGGGTTATGCCGATCAGCGACGCAGTATTCATAAACAACTCTCCGAATGTTATTCCGCCATCGAAGACTATAATTTGGCCTACGATGAACTCATCAAATATTCGGTACTCAATGACAGCATCCTAAATGCCGACAAACTGGAGATAGCCAACCAGGCCAATCGCCAATACAAGATCGAAAGAAGGGACAAACTCATTAAAACTTTAGAAAAAGATAAAAAGGTAGCAGAGGTAAAGGTAGAATACCATCAAGGATTGGTGTATTCCTTCATTGCGGCCTTCATTGCCATTTTAATTTCCATCTATTTCATCGTCCGCTTCTACCAACAACAGATTTCGGCCAAAGAAATCATCGCCCGACAAAAAGAGGAAATCAATCGGCAAAAAATTACGGAGCTGGAAAATAACGTCAAAATTGAAAGCATGTACGCCATGATGGCGGGACAGGAAGCGGAGCGAGAACGAGTAGCCAAAGACTTACACGATAGTTTGGGTGGCTTACTTTCAACGGTAAAACTTCAATTCAATACGCTGGAATCCAAATTAAGAGGCATTGAAAATATTGGTCAATACCGAAAGGCCAATCAGCTCTTGGATGATGCTTGCCAGGAAGTACGGGACATCTCACGCAACATGCAACCCAGTTCTTTGCTCAATTTGGGATTGGTCCCCGCAGTTAAAGACCTCATCAACCGTGTCAACGACTCCGAGCACTTAAGTATTGACTTTCAATACTATGGTTTGGAAGCAAAATTGGAGAACTCAATTGCACTCACCGTCTATCGAATTGTACAAGAATTGTTTCACAACTCCCTCAAACATGCCCAAGCTAGCGAAATTTTGATCCAATTGACCAAAAAAAATGGAGACCTCATCATTATGGTAGAAGATGATGGTGTCGGTTTTGATGTCGAAGGGGTAAAAAAAGGAATGGGAAGTGAAAATATTCTCTCTCGTGTCAATTATTTAAAAGGAGATTATAGCGTTCATTCGGTAAAAGGCAAGGGAACCACGACCTTAATTACCGTTCCCTTAGGTAAAAAATAAAACTCCGCACTTGTCCATCGTCCCCTCACTCAGGGTTTTCCCCAGTTCAGCATTTGGTTGATTCCACCGATGTTTGTCAATTCTTTTCCTTGCAACTTGCCTATGAATACAAACTACTTTTGACATGAAAGATCACGTCGTCCAACGGGCAATCAAAATATTGCCAGATCTTACGGACAAACACTACACTATTTTCTCTCAAGAAAAAGAGCTTTCTAACAGTCTACAAGTAGACTTATTGAACTCAGGAGGGAAACAACTAGAGAACAAAATCATCTTTTGGCAGGTGAATGCACATGCCTATCATATTGACTTAACGAGCCTTCCCGCAGGGGTATACCATCTACGTGTGATGGATGAAGATACCTACTTTGTCAAGCGGATCATCTTGCAATAGGGGAAAACCCCTAATTTTCAAAATGGGTGTTTCCAGCGATGTTTAGCGCGAAAAAAAGGCTCACCTTTGTAATGTACTTTTTAAGTAACCATAGATCAAAAAAAAGAACCCGGTTAGATGAGAACAAGAACCAATAATCCCTTTCCCTCCCTTTTCACAAAAGGTGTGTTTGTAAAGGCATTGGCTTTGCTCACCGGAATTCAACTATTCGCATTTTCTTATTTCATACAGGAGATACAAATGAGTAATACTCCTCACACTGTGAATCAGGTATTACCTTTAACATATGAGTCCAAAGATTGGACATCCTATGATAGAAAAAGCCAAAAATTGATGGTTTATCAATCCCAAGAGGCCGTCTCCAAACATAACCGAGCTACTTTTAAGTTTGCTGTTCTTTCTCCCTATGGAAGTAACAATGTTCAACTCTATTGCTCCGCCCTCGAAGCATTCGAGGGGCGGATTGCAATAAGAAATGTGATCGGAGAAGAAATGGGGTCCGTACATCACCAGTTCGCAGAAGGCAAACAAGTGTTAGAGATTGACGTGGCGGATTGGATGGCAGGAGAATACCTG
>JBCCSR010000411.1:0-5457 GCA_039199865.1 Bacteroidota bacterium | reverse complement strand
AGCTTCGCCACCCAGACCTGGTGAATCTTTTCAGGAAATGGTATGTCAAGAGTCATCAACCAATCTTTAGGTACCCATGTCAACTGGTCGGATTCTATACTTAGACGCAAGCCCCCCTCAAATTCCATAAATTTTGGAGTACTTTTTTCGCATTTTTATTTTTTCAATTTGATTTCATCCCATCCTTCACCATAAAATTGAATAGATCGACTTTTGTCCAATCGGTGGTTGGACCGCAAAAAATAAAGTGATTTTTGTTTATTCGCGATCAAATCGTTACCTTGCTTATCTACAAATCTGGATGTGCTCCAAACATCCTTCAAATTGGAACGACCTTCCTGCGCTGTTTGACTTTATTATACACCTTAACATCCAATTATGAAAATCAATCGTTTTTCATTGGCCATGGTCTTGGCCCTATTCGTTCTTCAAACCAATGCACAAATTAGCCCTTTCATTCACGTCGACCAATTTGGCTATCGGACTACCGACCCTAAAGTAGCCGTACTTTCTAATCCACAGACTGGTTTTAATGCTGCCCTTTCGTACACGCCCGGGAGTACGATCGAATTGAAAAATGCCCTGGATGGCTCAGTCGTCTGGTCGGGAACACCTACTGCTTGGAACAACGGAGCTACCCACGCACAATCCGGCGATCAAGGTTGGTGGCTCAACTTTTCTAGCTTTACCACTCCGGGTGATTATTATCTTTACGATCCAACAAACAATGAACAATCTGCGACTTTTGCAATTCGGCAACAGATGTACGAACAAGTCTTGAATGCCTCGATGAAAATGTTCTATTACAATCGTTGCAACTTCACCAAAGCAGCTCCCTTCGCCGCCAACGGTTGGACCGATGGGATGAATTTTATGAATAACCTACAAGACGCCAATTGCCGTTTTATTGATGATCCAAATAATTCTGCCTTGGAAAAAGATTTACACGGAGGATGGTTTGATGCCGGAGATTACAACAAATACGTCACTTTTGTTTATCCTACTATACACAATTTGCTTTGGGCATTTAAAGAAAATGCGAATGTCTTTAGCGACAATACCAACATTCCCGAATCTGGAAATGGCATTCCCGATATTTTGGATGAACTCAAATGGGAGCTGGATTGGTTGCTGAGAATGCACAATTCGGATGGGTCGACCATTTTAAAAATGGGCAGTAAAAACTACGCCGAAAATACTTCCGCACCGCCAAGTGCAAACACCGATCCGCGCTATTACGGTCCCACCTGTACTTCTGCTTCTATTGCTGCGGCAGCGATGTTTGCTCATGCCGCAACGATTTATGCTGCCTTTCCCAGTATGTCTGATTTTGCCGATGATCTGGAAACGGCCGCCGTTCAATCTTGGGATTACTTTATTCCATTCTTCAATGCCAATACTTTGGAAACAGATTGTGATAATGGAAGCATCGTTGCCGGAGATGCCGATTGGACGATTACCGAGCAACACGAAGCTGCGCTGACGGCGGCAGTCCATCTTTTTGAATTAACGGGCGATGCGGATTACAATACCCATGTACAAACCAATGTCCCCATCAACGATCCAATTATCTCTTCTTGGTGGGGAGGGTATAAAATATCGCTTTATGATGCTTTACTACATTACACCACTTTGCCCGGTAGCAGTTCCTCCGTATCGTCGACCATTCGCAATTCCTTGATGACGGCTGCCAATAACAACTGGGATGGCTTTTATGGATTTTCTAACAGCGATCTTTATCGAGCCTTTATGCCGGATGCTGCGTATCACTGGGGGAGTAGTTCCCCCAAATCGGCTTATGCATTGCTAAACATGTTGTTGGTCAAGTACAACATCAACCCTGCCAATCAAAATGATTATAAACGGAAAGCCCTAGAGCAATTGCACTATTTCCATGGAGTCAATCCCCTGGGTTTGGTTTATCTGTCGAATATGTATGATTACGGTGGTGACCGTTGTGTCAACGAGATTTACCATACTTGGTTTGCCGATCAAAGCATTTGGGACAATGCGATTACGTCTACTTATGGTCCGGCACCGGGTTATGTGAGCGGGGGCGCCAACAGTTCTTTTACGATTGCTTCTCTGTCCCCTCCCTTTGGGCAACCCGATCAAAAAAGTTACCTTGATTTCAACGATGATTGGCCCAATAACAGTTGGGAGATTTCAGAGCCCTCACAGGCCTACCAAGGCATTTACGTGCGACACTTAGCCTGGTTTGCCCAACCCGCAGACATTAGTCTAAGCGTCGAATTGCTCGCTTTTGATGCCACCTGTGAGGAGGCGCTTCAACGGACTGTCATCGAATGGCAAACGGCCAGCGAAACGGATAATGATCATTTCCTTTTGGAAAAAAGCAATGATGGACGAAATTGGACTGCCATCAAAAAAATTGAAGGCCTAGAAAGTTCACAAACTTTACAGCATTATTTTGTGGAAGACATCAATGCCTTTGGTTTGCGCAATTACTATCGGCTCAAGCAAGTGGATCTAGACGGTTCTTTCCGTTATTCCGATATGCTAACTGCCGAGTGTTTGCTTGAAGGCAGCATCAGTTTACAACCCAACCCAACGAGTGATGTATTGCAAATCAAGACCGAAATCAATCAGTATACCGTCCGAGTGAGTGATCTGACCGGGCGAACAGTTATACAAAAAACGGGCGGACAAGAAGAGCAGTTGGATTTAGAAAACTTGGCCAATGGCGTTTATCAAATCATTTTTACCGACCAAACTGGAAGAGTCATTGATGCCCAAAAAGTAGTGAAACAAGATGAGTAGGATGGGATGACTGGAGCAGTGCAAGTCCAAAAGCTAAGAAAAAGCGGTTGAATTGTTACTTTTGGGCTTGCATTGCTAGGTTGAGGTTTAAAATACGTCTAAATTTTGTTTTTAGAAATGAGTTAAGGAGACTTCAAGCCCCAAAGGTCATGCCTCAACATGCCTTCACCCCAAATGATCAATAGGAGCTTCCTCGATTTTGGGCAAGGTTTCTTTAAACTGTCGAAACACAAAATAGCCCGCTAGACAAAAGACCAGCGCACAAAGGGTAGAGACCTGAACTCCCATTGGATTTTCCGTACTTTTTCCCAATAGCAAAAGAGATGGAAAGATGAGATTGGCCAACATGATGCCCATCTTCATCATAAAATTGCGCGTACCGTAAAACATGGCGGCTTGTTGTTCTCCCGTTTTTGCTTCGTGTTCGTGGACGATATCCGCAATAATGGCGTTGGGGATAATGCCAAAGGTAGCCAGAGGAAAGGCCGATAAAATGGCTAAGGTGTAAAAGATAGACATCTTCGGTAAGGGCAGCCAGGGAAAGGCAAAAGTAAAACCAAAAACGATGCTAAAAGCAATGAATGCCAGGGACATCAGGCGCTTTTTCCCCCACTTTTTCACCAATAAATTGATGGGCACATAGAGGACAAAACTGGCTAGAAATCCGATGCCCATAAACAAACTGGCGAAACCCACATCAAGCTCCATCAGCACGGTAATGTAAAAACCCACTCCCAACTGAATAAAAGTCAGTGCCAACCAATACAACAAGTCGGAGAAAATGAAAATGGTGAAATTACCATTCTGAAAGGCCGAAGCCAGGGCTTTGTAGGGGCTTTGGGTAGCGGGCTTTTGTTGGCAATATTTATTTTCTGCCAAAAAGAAAACGGGGAGGAGCATAAAAATCAAACCAATGAGGGCATAGGCCAAGATGATGCTTTGAAAGGCGGTTGTGGCCGACATCGTCTGACTAAAATGAGATTGCAGGGCATAGGCCGAATTGCCAATCAAAAAGCCCAAGGCCCAAGTCACAGAAATGAGCGTACTAATCAGCATTCGATCATCGGGATGATGGCCCAGCTCGCTAATCAAGGCGGTGTAGGGCACAACATAAGCGGTCATGAACAAGAAAAAGGCGAAAATGGTAAAGAAAAGCCAAGTGGTGTTGATCGTCGTGGAAGTTGCACTAATTGGATAAAAAATCAAAAAGGAAAATAGAGCAAAGGGAAGGGCTGACCAGGCCATAAACAAGCGCCGCTTTCCAAAAGCAGATACTTTTTTGTCCGACCAATTGGCAATCAAAGGGTCCGTGATGGCATCAAAGAGTCGGCTTCCCGAATTGATCAGTCCCAACACGGCAATGAGGCCAAACAAGGCCCCTTGGTAAATGTAAACTGGAAAGGCAACGGACTCCCCAGTTTCCGGAGGAAAATAGAAATACACCAGTAAGTTGGCGGCCCCAAAGCTGGTCAGCGACCAACCGAGTTGCCCCAAGGCGTAGATGATTTTGACGGATAGGGGAGGGCGTTGTGGCATGTCCTTTTTCAAACAAAATAAGTCGAATATTTCTAAATTTTAAGCATTATTCCAATTTATGTTGCGAAAGGATTAATGCTTCAATTTTGTGATTCGCAATAAAAAAACGGTTGAATTTTAGTGGAAAACAATTAATTTTCTTAGATTGCAAATGTTAAGATAAAGATAAAAGGCAATTTTCGTCCAGCATATTGTAGACACAACTCATCTCAACACCCCATTATTTTATATTGTGAGCGTCAATAGTGCAGCTATCGCCAAGGTGATCTTGTTGATGTGTTGCTAGTTAGTGAAAAAAGCCTATTGAGATTCAATCAAACAAAACCTTCAATCATAAAACTCAAAAAATCAAACAATGAAACGTAGAATTTTCCTCGCAACTTCCGGAACCGTCGGAATGGCCAGTGTTGTTTCTGGCTCCACTGTTATTTCCTCTGTTTACTCAAGTATCAACTCCAGCATGCTCATTGATGAATTTTCCGCTCCGGTCAAAAAACTTTTTGATCAGTTTGTGAATGACGTCACTACAAATGTCCAGTCATTGGGCCTCGACGAAAAATGGATCAAGCAGATTAGCATGCCGGTTCATATTGTCAAAAAAACGGATGGAAAAGAACAGCACATCGTTTTCAAAAATAAGTCGGGTCACTCGATCGGTTTATCAGTTGGTAAAAAGGAGGGGAAGATTCATATCGCCTAGCAAAAAGAGATAGACCGGCTGTGATTCGCCGGTATGCTGAATAAAAAAAACTACGCTATTCAATGAAGAGTAGCGTAGTTTTTTAGTTTACTGAGGGTGCCAGGGAATTTTAATTTATTCTTTGCTTACTTTGTTGAACGGAATGGTCTGCGTACCATCTGCCGTATCGATGTTGAGCAGATAACTACCATTGGGCAATTCTCCGATTTGTAGATTGTAGTTGACAATGCCTTCCGGAAGTACAAATTGCCTGATGAGTTGTCCATTGCTATTGAAGAGCCTCGCTTGTGTTTCTTCCCGAATGGCATCCCCCAGATCAATCATGGTTTGATCAATGGCCGGGTTGGGGAATACTTGGATGCCCTTGATGTTGCCACTTCTGGTAAATTCGATTACTTGAATATCACTGAGTGTTGCCGTTCCATCAAAATCTACTTGCT
>JBCCSR010000410.1:0-5458 GCA_039199865.1 Bacteroidota bacterium | reverse complement strand
TAACACGCTCATACACGCTCATGCTCTTTTAATCCTTAGATCCAGATAAATACTGCATCGTTTTTTGTATCTTACGTATATTGTTTATTAAAAACCTACCTCCATTAAATAAGGAGGCAGGTATAAATGGGCCAATCACCACACTGCCCATCCTTGTGACTTACCTCAATAAAGTCATTATCCAGTCCGAGGTAGACAGCTACTAAGGTGGCGATATTTGACCGCAAACATCTTTTTAGACCATAGACGAGTTAGGCCACATATGGTCGTGGGTTAAATAAATTGTACACAAGGAATCTGATCTGAGCATACAGGGCGATAGCCTGAAAAAAGATCAGGAGACAGGAATAGGATGAAAAATTTTATTGAGGTAAATACAGGAGCAAGATAGGAAAAATCCCCGAAAAATCACAACCCTTTGCCGTGAGTCTACGGGGAATGTTGGGGCTAAAGGCCAGACTGGATAATGACTAGACGATGGTTAAATCGGCCTCAATGACGCCATCTGATCCACCACCTTTTACGTTTTCTTGCTCATTAGCCGTCAATCGTGTAACGGTTTTTAGGACTAAAAATCTACTGAGCATAACAATGTAATTTTAAAGATGAATAATACATTGGATATATATTTAATAGTTGATGAAACACATTCATTTATCAGCCTCTTTGAAAGCGTAGTAAGCATGTTGTTGGAAAGAGTTGAAAATGCTGCTAATTTTATGATCAATCTTTTAGACTTTATTAAAAATGGAGAATTTAAAAGCCTATTTATCCCTCATTGATCTGCGTTTATTGCAGCACATTAGTGGAAAGCCGGGAGAATTTATCCGTCTTTTTCAGCAGAAAAACTACCTTTCTGAAGAGGCCTTTATGACCCGGATTTGCGGCCAAAAGCATAGCGCAGGATATTACAGAGAATTAAAATCTCGGACGATTGCGATCCTACAAAGACTGGCTTTAATCGGTGCTATAAAGGGGGCAAATCCGGTCAAAAAAAAATTAGATAATTGCCGAAAATTTTTTGTGATTGGGCAAAAATTCTTGGGAAATGGTGAAAGACTAGAGGGATTGAGACTAATCAAAAAATCATGGAAGATTGCTGTTCAGTACGATTTTACTTACCTAGCTTGTGAATTAGCGAGCATTTTGTACCATGATCATATCTATTATCATCCCGATGAAAAGAAGGCAGATCACTTTGCCGAGAGGGTAACGTATTATCTTAAAGCCTATACCGCGGAAAAACAAATTGAACACTACTTATATCAAATTCTGGGTGCAAAAAACCAGACCCTTCGCTGTGAGCGGGCCCTGAATGCTGTGGGCGCAGTAGAGCGCATGAACGGTACAAGTGTTAAATTTAAAATGTATGAACATACCATTCATGCTCATTATGGATTTTCTATATCAGATTATGAATATGTGATTAAACACTGCAGGAGAGTTTTTGAATTTTACAGTGATGCGGACGGTGTATATTCTTCCTACATTTATTCTGCTCACAAAAATCAAGGTGTGGCACACATGGCTCTTGGTCAATATGATCAAGCTGCTCAGAGCTTTGCCCAAGCTCAACCGTTCGCCCCTGCAAAATCATTTAATGATTATTTATTGCGCCTGTACACAACATTTAACATGCTGCATTCTGGTCAATATGAAATCGCTTACACTCTACACAAACAAAACAAACGATGCCGCTTTGTGCTCATTCGTGATCAATTCGCAATTATCGAAGCCTATTTATGTTTTTTATCGCACACCGGATCTCTATCTTTAGATCGCCCTTTTCGACTTGGTAAGTATCTAAATGAAACCTTCAAAGCACAGAGAGACAAACAAGGGGATAACATCAATATCCTCATTGCTGAATTACTCGTCTATTTGGCCAGAAACCGCGGGAAGTTTATCGACCGCATTGAAGCCGTTCGTCATTACAGTTATCGGCATTTAAAGGATCGAGACACGCAAAGAGCAAAACGATTCCTTAAAATACTGTACGCCCTGCCCCGGGCTAATTTTCATCCCGTAGCGCTTCACCGCTTAGCCAAAACGCATATTGATTATTTGAAAACAAATCCCATTCGGATGGGCAGTAATTTTGCGGTTGAGATTATTCCCTTTGATGCCTTGTTGGATATGATCACTGTTTATTTGAACCAGAAAGCGGCTTGAGGTAATACACTCATAAAAGGAGGAAGGCTTAAAACAAACCCAATAGCTTTAATGCCCCGATCACAGATACGACCGCCGCAATGTGGCCGCCATATATCTTTGCTGTTAGTTTGGCTTCTAAGGTTTTGAATTGACCAGGGCAATCGCATTTAAAATAAAGAATTATCTTGACATGAAAAGTCATGTCCATAAGCGTACTAACCCTATTTGAATCGATAACGGACCCTAGACGAGAGAGTGGTCATTATTTATATTCATTAAACGAGCTTATATTTTTGACCATAAGCGGCGTATTGTGTGGAGCAGAAGACTGGGTAAATATTAGTGAATTTGGTTCAAGTCAGTTAGAGTGGTTAAGAAAACATTTGCCTTACTCAAATGGTATTCCATCTCATGATACCTTAGGGCGCGTTTTTGAGCAGCTAGATTCTGAGGAATTTGAACGCTGTTTCGTTAAGTGGACTGAACAAATTGAAGATTTGACACAAGGTGAATTAATTGCTATTGATGGTAAAACGGTATGCAAATCACACGATACGACACAAGGCAAAAAAGCGATCCACTTAGTCTCCGCTTTTGCCAGTAGGAATAATATCTGTATAGGTCAAGTCAAAACTTCTGATAAATCCAATGAGATTACTGCAATTCCTCAGCTTTTAGATCTGATCTGTATACAAGGAAGCGTAGTCACTATCGATGCAATGGGATGTCAGAAGAAGATTGCTAGTCATATCGTTGAAGAGCAAGCTGATTATGTGCTGGCTTTAAAAGCGAATCAGGAAGAATTATTAGAAGAGGTTAAACAAGCCTTTAAGTTTTGTGTCCCTCAAGAGATTGATAAACACATAGATGCTGCTCACGGAAGAGTGGAGAGTCGTGTCTGTGAGTTGATTAGTGATTTAAGATTCGTTGATGAAGCTCGGTACTGGAAAGGACTGAAATCTGTCGTTCGCATTACCGCTAAACGAAGTGATAAGACTCATCACACAGAGCAGAATGAATGTCGTTATTATATTACTACTTTGACAAATGCCAAACGAGTCAACAAGGCTGTTAGAAGCCATTGGGGTATAGAAAATGCTTTGCATTGGGTTTTGGATGTTCGCTTTAACGAAGATTTTGAACGAAAAAGAAAGGGAAGTAGTCCTTACAACCTTTCATTCATCACTAAATCGGTCTTAAATATGATTCGACTAGATCAGGCAAAGGGTAGTATTAAAACTAAAAGATTGAAGGCCGCATGGGATATTAGCACCAGAGAAAGAATCTTAAAGTTAAAGTAAATGCGATTGCCCTGCTGAATTGACCCTTAATGCGTTCTTCTAAATTATCAATCTTATGATCAAGACGAACAATATCGGCCTTTGTCGCTGGGTGGGTATGATCTCTTTGAATCTCAAACTCGACGAGGGCTTGTGTCTGTTTGGGATTAAATCCTGCGGCTACAAAGGTGTTGTATGCTTTTTGAGTGTCAATCGCTACGGTCAGATACTCGGTATAGGAGATTCAGAGCGGATTTTCAGACATTTCATATTCGTCCATCTTAGGCCATATGAACTCAAGAATTGTTGGCAAATTTCATTTTGATAAAAAAACGAGCTATGTATCAATTACATAACTCGTTGATTTTGAATTCCGTGCCCAAGGGGGGACTCGAACCCCCACGCCTTGCGGCACACGCACCTGAAACGTGCACGTCTACCAATTCCGCCACTTGGGCATTTTGCGGCCACAAATATATTAAAATATCCCTAGGTGAAAAGGATTCGTTTTCTTTTTTCAATGGCAGGATAAAAGACCAATAAGTACAACTGAGCTTCCAACTCAACGATAAGGGATGGATTGGATGGACTGGGCCTTTTGGATGAATTTTGTATCTTGTTTCTGAAACAAGATCAAACCAAAAATGATGCAGCACAAATGGATCAATTTGTATTTAATGCTTGCGCTTTCCTGTACGAATATCGGGGAGAATGAGGCACAGGATAAAAGGAATGAAGCACAAGTTGGACCTTCCAATGGGAGCCTATTGATTGTGGGCGGAGGGCAGTTGTCGGAGGACATCCTTTTGAAATTTATTGAACTGGCGGGTGGTCCCACGGCGCCAATGGTGGTCATTCCCACGGCTGCGGGCTGGCGCAATTACTCACAAGAGCAGGGAGATTTTTTGCGGCGTTTGGGGGCTGAAAAGGTCACGGTTTTGCATACCGATGATCCTCAGGTAGCGGATACCGATGCTTTTATTGCGCCCTTGTTGGAGGCGAAGGGCGTTTGGTTTACGGGAGGGCGGCAGTGGCGTTTAGTGGATGCTTATGCCAATACGCAGGCAGAGCAGATGTTTTGGAATGTATTGGAGCGTGGGGGAGTAATTGGGGGATCATCAGCGGGTGCTACGATTCAGGGATCTTACCTTGCTCGTGGAGATACTCGCCACAATCAAATCATGATGGGGGACCACGAAGCGGGCTTTGGATTTTTGAAGAATACCGCCATTGATCAGCACGTTTTGGCGCGCAATCGGCAGTTTGATTTGTTTCAGATTTTGGAAAAGCGACCAGAGTTGTTGGGGATTGGGATCGATGAAAATACGGCAATGGTGGTTAAAGGAGATCAGTTTGAGGTCATCGGTGCAAGCTATGTCTTGGTTTATGATGGGACTTTTTGGTCGAGAGAAGGGAGTGATCGGAAAAAATTACCCGATAAAAATGCCCTTTTTTATTTTTTAAAAGCTGGAGATCGCTACGACTTATTGAAAAGAAGTATTTTAGAGTAAGTGCTTTCAAGCATTACTCTAAAGCAAAAAAAACAACCGCAAAAAGCGTCGGATATTCCAACAAACACCTCTGCATTTCTCCTAAGTAAAAATGGCACGCGTTAATTCGCTAAAGTGTTGCTCCGACAAATTTGCGGTTGTTCAATCATTGAGGGTTCTCAATCGAACTCGTCTCGAACCCACATTACTAACTACTACAAGTTTTGTGTCTTATGTTGTGTCTTATTCGGGCTTGAATGCTCCACTCTTTGTTAGCCAATCTAAACGAAAGAGCGAGCGGGCCTGAGGGCTTGATTCCTGTAAATCCGTTTAACCTTTTATGAAGGACTTAGGGGATTAGACTATTGTGGGTGGCCCGTCGATCTTTCGATTGACCTTTTTCTTTTAGGAGGGTCGAATAGTTAAGGCGTTTGGAATACTTGTCATCAAAAAATCCAGATAGAAACCGCAAAGGGGTGAAAGTCAATTTCGACCCCTCACTGCAGTTCATTTTGGTTTTTTTTACAAATCTTG
>JBCCSR010000409.1:0-5459 GCA_039199865.1 Bacteroidota bacterium | reverse complement strand
CAACTATTTGGATGGTGCTTTTTAATTTGTTGTACAAGCTGTTTGATTCCCTTCAGTGCTGCTTCATCACAACCAAAGCCCAGGCCCCGAACGACATTTAATGCTTCGATTTCACAATCTTCGTTTAAGCTCAATTGAATTCGGACCACTCCTTGAATTTCATTTTCTAGTGCCAAAAATGGGTATTTAATGTTAATGAAAATTTGTGGTAGTATTTGCTGTAGAGGATCATTATGACCTTTTTTTATCCCTTTTTCTTTCACAGAATTTATTTCATACTTGCTAGTATCTACTTCGGTCTTTTGTGAAAAGGCAATCAATGGTAGTATTGTCATTAGCGCCATACATATATTTAATTTCATTGGAAGTAGGCTTTGTTGATAAAGATGTATCCCATCCGGATTTTGATGGGTGGGCCATTAAAATATTACTTCATTTTGGCATTAGATTTTGCTATTATTGCCAGGGATGTTTCCAATAGGACTGAAGTAGTTGATCTGGAACTTCAATTTTTTGTGGAAGAAATGAGAGTGGTGGTTAAGACTTGCAAAGGAAAAAATAAAACATCCTACCTCACGTTAAAACATGTATTGAAGCCTTTCCAGGCAGACTAATCTTCTTTTTGTGCTTTACTAAAAAATTTATTGAAATGAAAGCTAACCACCTATTTTTGTATTTCCTCCTCTTACCTCTATGCTCATTTGCTCAATCCAAATCCACCTTAGATTTCATCGCGGGGACCTCGTATACGGCAGTTTACAAGTTCGACTCTTATTTAGCTGCTAGTGGAAGTTTGGATTACCCTGGCCGATTTAACTTCCGGCTCGGTGTGAACTACAATCGTCGATTGAATCGGCAGCTATGGTTGAAAACGGGGGTTCGTCTGGTACGGGAAGGGTTTAAATCATCATTAATCACTGATTTGCGTTGGGGGAGTGAAAATGAAGGGGGACAGTGGGTTCCCGATCCCGCTTTGCCAAGAGAAATCCAATTTTATTACGATTTCGTATTCATTGAAGTTCCTCTGGCGCTCCGATATGAGATTGGACAAAAGAAGTTTACTCCCTTCATTGAGGCCGGCGTTTCTCCCTATATTTTTACGACCTACATTCAAACGACAAAAACCAATTTGGACAAAGAAGTTGATTTTGATCGGAGCGCAGCGATGGCTAAAAATTTTGTTTTGGTTGGTCAATTTTCTTTAGGCCTCAACTATCGTTTGTCAGAACGTTGGACCTTATTTGGGCAATCGATTGCTCGCTATCACTTAACTGAACGGGCCCAGGAACCAGCGATAGGTGCTACCAACATCAATATCGGTCTTGAACTTGGTGGACGTATGGCGATCTAACGTTGAGCTAAGAAAATAGGCAACAAGCAGGATAAGGTATCGTAACGTTGGGGCCTCCAAAAGTTTAGCCAGTATTTATTTTCAATTCGTAAAATTTTTTTAAAAAAGTGATCCTTTGGTAATCAATTGATTACCAAAGGATTATTCTTATATGTAATGGATGGTATCTGGTATTAACTTGGTACTATGTATTGCATAGTACTATATTTTGACCTATATTTGAATCATGAAAGAAAAGAATGATAAATTGGAAAAAACAAAGACACAGATGAGGCGGGGTATTTTGGAGCTTTGCATTCTTTCTATCATTTCAGAGCAGGAGGCTTATCCTTCGGATATCATTACCAAGTTAAAAGAGTCGCAGTTGATTGTAGTGGAAGGTACTTTGTATCCATTGCTTACCCGGCTAAAAAATGATGGTTTGCTCCACTACAATTGGAAGGAATCGCGAACGGGTCCCCCTCGCAAATACTACTACATCACCGAAGTCGGTCAACATTTTCTCACTGGCCTGATGCATACCTGGAATCAATTGGTTCATGCGGTCAATCAATCCACGAAAAATATCAATCTACAATGAATAAAATATTCAATATCAACCTCGGAGGTTATCCCTTCACGATAGACGAAGATGCCTATGAGCATTTGAACAACTATCTGGAAACCATCCATCAGCACTTCAATGCTTCGGAAGGATACGAGGAAATCACCTCTGATATCGAAAGCCGAATTGCAGAGCTTTTTCAGGAAAAGCTCAACGGTAGGCCAATTGTAACGATGAAGGACGTAAAGGACGCAATTGTCATCATGGGGACGCCAGAGGATTTTGGTGCGGCACCCATTGATGACCATGCGACGGCAGCTGAAACGGGGACTTATCGAACGGGTAAACGTTTATTTCGTAATCCAGAGGATGAAGTGGTAGGAGGTGTTTGTTCTGGAGTAGCTGCTTATTTTGGCGTAGATGATCCGCTTTGGGTTCGCCTCTTATTCATTTTTGTAACGCTTTCCGGTGGAGTGGGAATTCCGGTTTACATTATTCTGTGGGCGATTTTACCCAAGGCTGAAACGGCAAGTGATCGCTTGGCCATGAAGGGAAAATCCATTAATGTATCGAACATCGGTAAGATTGTGGAAGAGGAAATTGATAACATTACCGATAAGGTTTCAGAATTGGGCAACGAGTTTTCTACTAAAAAAAAAAGTTTGGAAGATTTGGACTTGGATCTAGGGCTAGATTTGGATCCAAGGTCCGACGAGGTAGAATTCGAGAAGCACTTAAGAAAGGGGTATCTTTAATTGGTAAAATCATTACGACGGTTATTTTTGCCATTTCTCGGATTTGGAAGCCCATTGCATTCATTGTTGGTTTTGGTCTGATTGTCTTTCTCTCGATTTTGTGGATCTTATCGATCATTGGCTTCTTTTATGCCTTCCCTTTTGCCAGTTACTTTTTTGGTGGTTCCCAGTACCTCTCTTTTTTGGCCGTCAGCAATTTGCTCATTCTGGTTGGTGTGCCGCTACTTTCTATTATCTTCTTTTGCATTCGCCTATTCTTTCGCAACCGGGTGGCGCCACAATGGCGCTTTGGGATGTGGACCGCTTGGGCAGTCAATTTGGTTAGTTTTCTATTGATTGTCAACTTTGTCTGGCGAGAATTTAACCAGCGAACTGTGCAAGAGATCAAGCTGAGCCAGATTGCTAATGAAATTGATACCATCAATATCCAATTGTCTAAAAGTAGGAGTGATGATGTACTCAATCGTCTGGGAAATCTTTTGGTAGTCGGTGATGAAATGTTAAGTGAAGAAATAGAATTGAATATCAGACCCAGTCAGTCCAATGAATTTGAGTTGAATCAATGGAACTATGCGAGAGGTCGAAGCAGCAATGAGTCTGACGAATTGATTGAAAAAATTAGCTATCCGGTGCAAGTGGAAGGGAATACGATCACTTTGCCCGCCAATTTTTCCATTCCTCAAGGCACCAAGTGGAGAGACCAGAGCGTACGGCTTACCCTCAAAGTTCCCCAAGGAAAAAAAGTGAATCTAGATCGGAGCACTCGTGCCATCGACGTTTGGGTAGATAAAGACCGTAGCGTTGATCATCCTTCGCCTGTTGATGGAAGGGTTTGGGAAATGCGGGAAAGTGGAATGGTTTGTCCTGAGCATATCGCACAAACCAATTATTTTAAAACTTGGCCAGAACGCGATTTTACCAAAGTACAAGTAGAAGGTCGCGTGGGGGTAGAAATTAGAAGAGGGAATGAATTTGCGGTAAAAGTCAAAGGAAGGCAAGACCGAGCAGATCAGGTAGAGGTCTTTAAAATTGGCAATACCCTCAACGTATCCTCTAAATTGCGTAGGCATCATCATGATCTCGTTATCCTAGACATCACGATGCCCTCCCTTCAGGAATTGGATGTGGAAGGTACAAACGAAGTGGTCATTCGCGGTTTCAAAGAAAAGGAAATGGCCATTCGCCACGAAGGGGATCATAAAATTAAAGCTCACATTGACGTTGACTCCCTACGCATTCACCAAGAAGGACACAACGAAATGCAGATTAGTGGTACGGGACGTTTCTTGGAAGCGGATGTCTCCTCGGGAGCTCGCCTGAATACCGAGCGATTCCCCGTGATGGTTGCAGATCTAAAAGCATCCAAGCGAGGTTTTGTAAAAGCCAATGTCCGGCAATTTTTACACCGCGAGATTGATGAAAGAAGTAGGGTAGAGGTGGAAGGAAATCCTAAAATCAAGCAAGAAGGAGAAGAGGAAGCAAGTCAGGAACAAGAGCAGGAGATGGAAAGATAGTTTTTTACATCTGAATGTTTCCTCAAAGCACATCCCAACCCCAAAAAGCAGTCTTGTTGTTTTTTGGGGTTTTTCAACGGGTCCACCAATAGGATTTTATCGAGTTTTAATGTACTCATCGTAAAGGCTTCAACGCTCTACGCCTTTCCTACCCATTATTGGGGAGGGCACTTGTTTGTCGAGGCATGATTCAGAATTACTTTTAGTTCAGGCACCTTTCTCTTCCTGACGGCGAACGGCCTGGAAAAAAGCAGCTAATTTTTGTCCATCTAATTGTCCATTGGTCCGAACGCTGCTACACAAATCCAGGCCATAGGGCTGCACCTGTTTGATGGCTCGGGATACATTTTCTGTCTTGAGCCCTCCCGCTAAAAAAACCGGAATAGCTACCCGCTGTACGATTGCTTGACTGATTTTCCAGTTGTGGGTCCTACCAGTACCTCCCAATTCTTTGACGGCCAAATAGGGATTACCCGAGTCTAAGAGCAACATGTCTACTTCCCGAGCCACCATGGCTGCTTGTTCGACAGATTGCTCGTCAATGACGTGAATCACTTGTACCAATTTGACTTTGGGTAAGGCCCGACGGATTTGAGCATAAGTGCCTTCTACTAATTCGTCAACCATTTGAATGGTGGTGGTCTGCACTTTTTGATGGTGTTCGATGATCCCTTTGGCACTGGTTTCGCTGGTCAACAAAAAGGAGTCGATCGAAGTGGGAATATTGCGAGCAATTTGGGCAATTTTTTCATCGGAAATGACTCCTGGACCACTAGGCATCTGTCCGACTAGGCCTACTGCTGCCGCGCCGGCATTGATGGCCAGCATGGCCTCCGCCATATTGGCAATACAGCAAATTTTGACTTTTGGGATCAACATGGTGGTAGAATAAGAAAAGATTCAGAGAATGCCCAAAAGTAGATAGGCTAAATGCTGTGAAATCCTTACCTTTGTGCCTCAATTTTAGCTTTCTGTCCTTTTTCCACCTGTTCATCGAAAAATAACATGACCTTAGAACAAGAAATTCAAAAAAGACGAACCTTCGGCATTGTGAGCCACCCAGATGCTGGGAAGACGACTTTGACGGAAAAATTATTGTTGTTTGGAGGTGCCATTCAGGTTGCTGGGGCAGTAAAATCCAATAAGATTAAGCGCAGTGCCACCTCTGACTTCATGGAGATTGAACGACAAAGAGGAATTTCCGTAGCCACTTCAGTGATGGCTTTTGAATATCGAGACAAAAAAATCAATATACTCGATACGCCGGGGCACCAGGATTTTGCGGAAGATACCTT
>JBCCSR010000408.1:0-5468 GCA_039199865.1 Bacteroidota bacterium | reverse complement strand
TCTTTTTTTACAGATAAAAGATACATACCTTTGCAGTCGATTTTACAAAACAGTGAATGACGTGAATAAAAACAAATCCTTCAAAACCCTCATATCGGCTCTGTTCCTACTGATAGCAATGTTTTTTGCTCCAACAAGTTCGATGGCCGCAGGAGGAGGCGACGGGCCCTTTAGCCCCAGTGAGACCGCCCTCCATCATATTGCCGATGCCAATGCCTTTCATATTGTCGGCGATTTGTATTTTCACCTCCCTTGCATGTTGTATGCACCAGATCACGGATGGACCTTTTTATCTTCTACCAGTAAATTTAAGCCTCATCATGGCAATGGAGAGGTAGCTATTGATCGCTACGTATTGCATCATGGTGTTGTCAAGCGAATTGCTGATCCCAATTTTCCGATGGGCGAAGTAGCGGTTAATTTTCCAGGTAGTCATGGCCACGGAGAAAAGGCGCATCACAATGAAAGTCCTAGTGCACAAGACCATTCTGGTCATGATCATTCTGGACACGACCATAGCCATGGAGGCCATGATCACAGCGGTCACGATCACTCTGGTCATGACCACGGTAGCCACGACCATAGCAATCAAGCTAATGGAGGGGCTCAGAAAGCAGAAGCACATAGCGGCGATCATATCATGTATCAAGGAAGATCTTACGCAATTCATCACAAATCGACTTTTGATGGTGGAATTGCTGGAGGAGGAATTACTTCTTACTATGATTTTTCCATTACCAAGAATGTCTTTTCCATGATCTTGGTGACATTATTACTATCTTTTGTTTTCCGTAGCGTTGCCAAATCTTACAAAGAAAGAGAAGGCCAGGCTCCTAAAGGTTTACAATCCTTTATCGAGCCTTTCTTTATGTTCATCCGGGATGACGTGGCCAAGCCAATGATTGGTGAGCATAAGTACGAACGCTTTCTACCTTACATTTTAGCCGTTTTCTTCTTTATTTTGGCTCTGAACCTTTTCGGTCAGATCCCATTTTTCCCAGGAAGTGCTAATGTAACGGGGAATATCAGTGTGACCATTGTATTGGCCGTCTTTACTTTCCTCATCACCAATCTCAATGGAAATTCACATTACTGGCAGCACGTTTTCTGGATGCCCGGCATTCCAGTGTTGGTCAAACTTATTTTGACTCCGGTGGAAGTATTGGGCGTCATTCTCAAGCCAACGACTTTGTTCATTCGATTGTTTGCCAACATCACTGCAGGTCACATTGTGGTCATCAGTTTCGTCGGTCTGATTTTCGTTTTTGGAGAATCAGGAAACAACTTAGTTGGAGCAGGAGTCGGAATCGTTGCGTCTACTATTCTGACTTTATTCATGAATTGTATTGAGTTGGTCGTTGCCTTTATTCAGGCATATATTTTTGCCATTCTATCTGCTTCTTACATTGGAGCAGCTGTTGAGGATGCACATCACTAGTTGATGCAATGGTAATCTAAAAGCAGATTACCGAATAAATTGAATTTTTTAATTAATCATAAATAAATCCAATATTATGGTTTCACTTACAGCAATTGGAGCTGGTTTGGCCGTGATCGGTGCCGGTATCGGTATCGGAAACATCGGTGGAAAAGCCATGGAAAGTATCGCTCGTCAGCCAGAGGCAATGGGAGATATTCGTGCCAACATGTTGATCATGGCGGCCTTGATCGAGGGTGCAGCCCTGATCGCCATCATCCTTTCTTTCGTACTCTAGTAGAAAGGAAAGCTCAAAAAGATAGTGGGAATGCGACAACGGTTGGTTGCGCATCCCACTTCACAAAGCAAAAAAATAGAATCTTCTAAATAAACCCTTTGGTATTTCAAATCAATGCCTTGGGAGAAAAAATAAAAAAACATGTTTGTTTTAGCAGCAAAATTTTGGCCCATCATTCCCGATCCAGGACTCTTGTTTTGGACCACCGTGATCTTTTTCTTGTTTTGGACCATTATCGGTAAAACGGCTTTTGGTCCTATTGCCGAGGCATTGCGCAAGCGAGAAGGAGACATCGAAAGTGCTTTAGCAGAAGCTGATAAGGCCAAAGCTGAAATGCAAAATTTAAAGGCAGAAAATGCAGGTTTGTTGGCCGAAGCGAGAGAGGAAAAAGCCAAGATCCTCAAAGAAGCCAAAGAAATTAGCCAGCAAATGGTAAATGAGGCAAAAGACAAGGCCAGAGCAGAAGCGAAAAAGCTGATCGATAATGCTAAGCAGGAAATTGAGAATCAGAAAATGGCGGCAGTGATCGATGTGAAAAACCAGGCTGGAGTGTTGGCCCTCGAAATTGCAGAAAAAGTAATCAAGAGAGAGTTGAAAGGCAACGCAGAGCACGAAAGTTTTGTCAGTGGTTTGGTGAATGATATCAATTTAAACTAAGCCCCGCAAAATCAAATCATTATGTCTGTAACCAGAGTAGCCCCCCGATACGCTAAATCACTAATTGACCTTGCGGCAGAACAAAATAAGCTGGAGCGAGTACTAGAGGACATTGAGCGATTCAAAGAGGCGGCTAAAAATAGAGACCTTTACTTGCTGATCAAAAGTCCCATCATCAATACTACGAAAAAGGTGCAAATTTTCAAGCAGCTTTTTGCCGAAGACTTTGATGAACTAAGTATGGCCTTTTTCAATATTATTCTCAACAAAAAGAGAGAATCTTTTCTCATTGGGATCGCGGATGAGTTCATTCGTCAATACCGTAGTCTAAAAGAAATTTCTACCGTAAAATTGGTGACGGCAACGCCCATCGGTGAAAGCACTTTGGCTGGCATTAAAGAAAAACTATTGGCGAGTACTGCCACCGGTCGCCATGTTGAGATTGTCAGTAGTGTTGATCCATCCATCATTGGTGGTTTTGTATTGGAGTTTGACAGCCAGCGATATGATGCTAGCGTAGCCCACAAGTTGGAAACACTTAAAAAAGAATTTACCAAAAACGATTTTGTAAAATCGTTTTAAGCAATACCGCCTCAGCGGAGCAATTAAAAATTTATTTCAGTATAAAATAAATCTAACAATATGGTTGATGTAAAACCTGATGAAATATCAGCAATTTTGAAACAACAACTTTCCGGTTTCAAATCCACGGCGGAATTAGAAGAAGTAGGTACCGTACTCCAGGTTGGAGACGGAATCGCTCGTGTTTATGGCCTAACCAAAGCACAGGCGGGGGAATTGGTTGAATTTGAAACAGGTGTACAGGCTATCGTATTGAACCTTGAGGAAGACAACGTTGGGGTTGTATTGCTCGGCCCTGGCGATGGCATCAAGGAAGGATCATCTGTACGACGAACCAGCCGTATCGCTTCTATCGAAGTGGGGGAGGGTTTTGTCGGTCGGGTAGTGAACCCATTGGGTCAGCCCATCGATGGTAGAGGAGCAATCAGTGGTGAGAAATACGAAATGCCCCTAGAGCGAAAAGCACCTGGGGTCGTTTTTCGTCAGCCAGTATACGAGCCACTACAAACTGGAATCAAAGCCATTGACTCAATGATTCCAATTGGTCGTGGACAACGGGAGTTGATCATCGGTGACCGCCAGACAGGAAAGACGGCAATTGCTATTGATACGATCATCAACCAGAAAGAATTCTACGAAGCAGGTCAGCCTGTTTACTGTATTTACGTTGCTTCTGGACAGAAGGCATCTACCGTAGCTCAAGTTGCCAAAACGCTAGAAGAAAATGGCGCAATGGATTACACCGTGATCGTATCTTCTGCCGCTGCTGATCCAGCACCGCTCCAGTTTTACGCTCCATTCGCTGGTGCAGCCATTGGAGAGTACTTCCGAGATACTGGACGTCCTGCCTTGATCATCTACGATGATTTATCAAAGCAGGCGGTGGCTTATCGTGAGGTCTCGCTGCTGTTGCGTCGCCCTCCAGGCCGTGAGGCCTATCCTGGTGATGTATTCTATCTTCATTCACGTTTGTTAGAGCGTGCGGCAAAAGTTATCGAAAACGATGGAATTGCCCGCGACATGAATGACTTGCCAGAAAGTCTAAAAAATGCAAAAGACGATAAGGGAGAGCCCTTGGTAAAAGGTGGAGGTTCTTTGACTGCTTTGCCGATCATTGAAACGCAAGCGGGTGACGTATCGGCTTACATTCCAACCAATGTTATTTCGATTACTGATGGTCAGATCTTCCTCGAATCCAATTTGTTTAACGCCGGGGTACGACCAGCGATTAACGTGGGGATCTCTGTATCTAGGGTAGGGGGTTCTGCTCAGATCAAGTCGATGAAGAAAGTAGCCGGTACATTGAAACTCGATCAAGCTCAGTACCGTGAGCTAGAGGCTTTCGCCAAATTCGGTTCTGATCTCGATGCTGCTACCAAGGCCGTTTTGGATAAAGGAAAGCGAAACGTGGAAATTTTGAAACAAGACCAGTATTCTCCGGTCAGCGTTGAGAAGCAGGTGGCCATCATCTATTTGGGCACTAAAGGTTTGTTGAGAAATGTGCCAGTAAATGAAGTGAAAAATTTCGAAGAGACTTTCTTGACGACTCTAGAAAAGTCACACCCTGAAGTGTTGAAAACGTTCAAGTCAGGAAAGTTGACCGACGAAGCCAAATCAACTGTAGAGCAAGTGGCCAAAGATTTGACTGCTCGCTACAGCTAATTCAACAGAATTGGGATGCTAGATTTTAGTTTGAAAAAATGAAGTTTAGCATCCATTCTACAACATCTAAATTCAAACCACCAAAATGGGTGCAAACTTAAAAGAGGTACGCGATCGCATCAAGTCCGTAAAGTCTACTCAGCAAATCACCAAAGCCATGAAAATGGTTTCGGCTGCCAAACTGCGTCGAGCGCAGCAGGCCATTGTGCAAATGCGTCCATATGCTGATAAGCTGAATGAAATATTGACCAATATTTTGTCCAACGTTGAGGGAGATGCTTCTACTTCTTTCGGAAAAGAGAGAAAAATCAACAATGCGTTACTCGTTGTCGTGACTTCTAGTCGTGGATTGTGTGGTGCCTTCAATACCAACGTCATCAAGACTGCGGTCCATACCATCAACACCAAATTTGCGGAGCAGAGAGACAATGGTCAATTGACCATTATGACCATTGGTAAAAAGGGCAATGACTATTTCAAAAAACGTTATACCAATTGTCCAAAAATTACGGATCACGTCGAATTGTTTAGTGATTTGAGCTTTGACAATGTAGCCAAAGTATCAAGCCAATTGATGGAAGCGTTTACTGGTGAAACTTACGATGCCATCGAAGTCGCTTATGGTCGTTTTAAAAATGCGGCAGTGCAGTTTCCAGAGTCTGCTCAGTTTTTGCCGGTAGCGAAGATGGAGAAGCAAGAGGGAACTAGCAAAATGAAAGCCGACTACATTTTCGAACCTGATCAAAAAACATTATTGGAGCATTTGGTCCCCAGTATTCTGCAAACTTCTTTTCATAAATTTTTGCTTGATACCCATGCCTCTGAGCACGGTGCCCGGATGACGGCCATGGA
>JBCCSR010000407.1:0-5500 GCA_039199865.1 Bacteroidota bacterium | reverse complement strand
TTCCAACCGATTGCCCATCACCGTCGGTAAAAAAGGCGGTGAGCTCTTCCTCCACCCCAGTGCTGGTGGCCTAGCAACGGGGCTGAGTTCTCTAGACAAAAACATGGATAAAATTTGGTGTGGTTGGCCCGGTCAGACCATTTCGCTTCCCCAAGAACAAGAGCAACTTCGCCAGGAATTGGCCAAGTCCAAATTAATTCCCGTTTTTCTTACGGATGAAGACATCAAGTTGTATTACGAGGGCTTTAGCAACAAAGTCATCTGGCCCCATTTCCACTATTTTGCTCAGTATACCACCTACGAAGAAAGCTATTGGGAAGCCTACGAGCGCGTGAATCGTCGCTTTGCTACCAGCATTATCGAACACCTCAATGAGGATGATTTGATTTGGGTACACGACTATCAATTGATGCTCTTGCCAGCTCTGATCCGCGAGGTCTTCCCCAAGATGTCCATCGGTTTTTTTCTCCACATTCCCTTTCCCTCCTACGAACTATTCCGATTGCTTCCGTGGCGAGATAGGATTTTGGATGGAATTTTGGGAGCAGATCAAATTGGTTTTCACACCTTCGACTACATGCGCCATTTTTTGAGCGCAGTCTACCGAATATCCGGATTTGAACACAATATTGGCAATATTACGGTAGGAAAACGTATGGTTAAAGTGGATGTTTTTCCAATGGGTATTGATTATCAAAAGTACGCCTATCCAGAGCAACACGAAAAGTTGGGAGATGGTCGGTTAAAAATCCAGAATTTACTTGCCAAAAAGAGGAAACTCATCTTGTCGATTGATCGACTGGACTATACCAAGGGCATTCCCCATCGACTGCGTGCCTTTCGACAATTTATTGCCGAAAACGAACAATATCGGGGCAAAGTTTCCCTGATTCTCATCGTTGTCCCCTCCCGATCAAATGTGGGGCAATACCAGGAACTCAAACACGAAGTAGATACTCTGGTGGGGCAAATCGATGGGGAGTACCGCACTTTTGGTTGGTCTCCCATTCAATATTATTATCGATCTTTTTCTTTTTCGGATTTAACGGCTCTCTACAAAGTTGCCGATATTGCCATGATTACTCCGTTGCGAGATGGGATGAATCTGGTCGCTAAAGAATATGTAGCCAGTAAAGAACGGGGGAAAAAGGGAGTGCTCATTTTAAGTGAGTTTGCGGGTGCAGCCAACGAACTCACCGATGCACTAATCATCAACCCTCGCGATACGCGGCAAATGGTTCAAAGCATTAGTGCAGCGCTCGAAATGTCAGCGGACGAACAACGGGATCGGCTAGAAAAAATGCAGGCGCAATTAAAAAAATACACGGTTCGCCACTGGGCAGAGCATTTCATCACTCAACAAGCTCAACTGCAAGAAATCGAGAAGTCCAACATGAACAATTTGTTGACCGATCAACAAAGGCTACAGTTGATGCAGGCTTATAAAACTGCAAAGAGTAGATTGATTTTCTTGGACTACGATGGTACTTTAATGGGTTTCCAGGACGATCCCAGCAAAGTCAAACCAGATCAAGCATTACTCCAATTGTTACAACAGCTACAGTCTGATCCACTGAATCAAGTTGTGGTGATTAGTGGTCGCGATAAAACGACTTTACAAAATTGGTTGGGACATCTAGATATCGATTTATCAGCGGAACATGGGGTTTGGATGAAATGGAATAAAACTTGGACCCTGGCAAGTGGTTTGACCCGCCGGTGGAAGTCAGAAATACGGCCAGTATTGGAAACACTCGTCGAGAGAACTCCAGGCTCTTTTATTGAAGAAAAAGATTTTTCTTTGACTTGGCATTATCGGAAGATTGACAAAGAGTTTGGTACAAAAAGAATTCGGGAGTCCCGAGATGTACTGCTCTATCTCACCTCCAATCACAACATTCAAGTCCTCGAGGGCAACAAAGTCATGGAAATCAAAAATGCCAGTATCAGTAAAGGCAAAGCCGCCAGCAATTGGTTGGATCAAAAGGATTGGGCATTCATTATGGCCATTGGGGATGACCATACGGATGAAGATTTATTCAATGCGCTCCCTCCCACTGCTTACACCATCAAATCTGGTTTGGCTCCGTCAATTGCCAACTATCGGCTAAAAACCATTCCAGATATCCGTCAGTTGCTCAAACAGTTGGCCTCACTGTCGTCGAAAAAATAGATGCATCAGTAGAAGGAATTGGAAGAAACGAGGCCCTAGTTGTACTTTCCAATCGCAAATCAATTACCATCAAAACATGATTACTGAATTCTTCGCTGGCATTAAATCCTATTTCAATGCTTTCCATCTAATCTCAAAATTAAGACTGTGGAAATTCGTTTTGGTCCCTGGAATTATTAGCGTTTTTCTGGGCATCGCCCTATTTACCGTAGTAAAACTAATGGCCACCCCTTTTGGCCATTGGCTGGTCAGTTGGTATCCATTCAGTTGGGGGCAAGATGCGCTGTTTAATATTGCATTTTGGATTGGTGTGGTTTTTATCGTCGCATTGGGATTGGTCATCTACAAGCATTTGGTCATGATCGTTTCGGCGCCCTTCATGAGTCCTTTATCCGAACGAATTGAACAACATCTGGCAGGTGTGGAGCGTCCTTTTTCCGGTTTTAGCTTAACTAGAGCCTTAAAAGATTTGGGTAGAGGCCTCTACATCAGTCTTAGAAATTTAATTCGGGAAGTCCTCTTCATTGCTCCATTATTGGTTCTTTCGCTCATTCCAGGACTGGGATTCATTCCTGCTATTTTAATCTTTCTTATCCAAGCCTACTATGCTGGCTTCGGGAATATGGATTATACCTTAGAACGTCATTTCAACTCTAGTGAATCCATTCGATTTGTCAAATCGCATCGCTGGCTGGCCATTGGCAACGGAACCGTCTTCATGTTTTTGTTGATGACGGGCTTGGGCTTTCTTTTTGCCCCACCACTAGCCGCGGTAGCCGCTACGGTCGAAACGGTCAAGCGAATTGACGTCAAGGAATTGGACAACGAATACGTTTGATTTCATAGTCTCTAATCTTCGCAACCACTGCCCCATTCCATCTCAGCCATGAAGCCATTCCTTCAATATCAAAATTATCGAATTTACTATCAAATTGAAGGACAGGGGGAGTTGCTCTTATTCGTTCACGGTTGGCCCACCAACTCCCTGCTATGGAAAAAGCAGGTGGCCTACTTTAAAGCCAATTATCGAGTACTCACCTTCGACTGGCTGGGTTTTGGACAATCAGATAAACCCATAGATTATCCCTATGCGTTTACTGAATACAAAGAACTCTTGGCTTGCCTCATTGAGCAACTGGTAAGCAGGAATGAAATTATCAATCTCATTGCGCACGACATTGGAGGCCCTCCAACGATCCTTTGGGCTCATGAAAATCAAGCCAAGGTAAAACGACTAATTCTACTCAATACACTCATTTATCCCTTTAGTACTTTATTGGATAAAATAAGCCATCGTCTTTTTTTGATTCCCCCTTTCCAACAAATTCTCATGAGTGATTTCGGACTGAAGATGACCATGAAAGTTCTTTCAACCAATCGTGGAGAGCGCCACAATCAACACTGTTCCGAAATTTTAAATGCACATCAGCAGTGGAGTACTGACTTGCGGGTAAAAACCATTTTAGACCCCATCAAAAAAGCACTAAAGAAAGAGCTGTTGGATCTTGCTGAACGATACCAACACATTCAAAGCAGTAAATTCCTAATCATAGCCAAAAAGGATCCACTCTTGTATGCCCATATCCAACAATTGGCTCAAGAAAATCCTGAGGTCCCTCAATTTGAGGTCCCCAATAGTGGACACTTCATCGCCATTGACCAGCCAGATACTTTAAACCAAATTCTTGATAAGATCCTCAGTGCGCCAGCTAAATTTTAATGAACCAATTATGAATTTGAATCAAATCACTGTTCCCTCCCTGGATTTAGAAAAGTCAGTCCCATTTTACCAAACATTGGGACTAAAACTCATTGTTCATTCTCCACCTCACTATGCAAGGTTTGAATGTCCAAATGGAGAGGCTTCTTTTTCCATCCACCAAACAGCAACTTTACCGCAAGGAGATGGAATTTATGTCTATTTCGAATGCAAACAACTCGATGAGCAGGTCAAACAATTGAAAGAAAAAGGAATTGAATTGGAACAAGAACCCGTCGACCAGAGGTGGTTGTGGAGAGAGGCAAGATTAAAAGATCCAGATGGCAACCAATTGATTCTTTACTACGGTGGCGAGAACAGGTTGAATCCTCCTTGGAGGATCAACTAAGCCAACACTTAACCAAAGTGAGCTCGATACTCTACTGTTACTTATTTAGGACAGATAGGCTTGGCCAGCTATTTTCAAAGCCACTGACCTTTATCGGCTAAGCGGAGAAGAAAGGCTAAGCCCTTATTGGTTGTATATTTTAACCACTCGTTCACCTGGCTTAGCGTAGCCTCGGTACATTCCAGCGGTATTGAAGGGCATGGCCACATTGCCGTATTTATCAACACCAATAATGCCCCCACTGCCCCCATTGTTTTTGAGCTTGACGCGTATCACATGATCGGCAGCCTTTTGAAAGGCTTCCTTGCCATACTCCATTTTGGCTGAGATGTCATAAGCTACTGAATATCGAATAAAATACTCTCCATGTCCGGTACTAGAAACCGCACAGGTATTGTTATTGGCATAAACTCCGGCGCCAATGATGGGGGAATCTCCAATTCGATTGTAGCGCTTGTTGGTCATGCCTCCCGTCGATGTTCCCGCGGCCAGATTTCCCTGCTGGTCAAGGGCTGCACAACCTACCGTACCATATTTGTAATCGGGATTGCCCGCATCAATGCTTCCTGTACTTGCCTCTCGCTCCTTGGCATTTTGCAAGGCCTCCCAACGCTGTTCTGTATAAAAATAGCTTGGGTCAACAATCTCCAAATCTAATTCTTTGGCAAAAGTATTGGCCCCTTCTCCACTCAGCATGACATGCTCAGACTTTTCCATCACCGCTCGAGCCAATCGGATTGGATTTTTTACCACCGTAACTCCTCCTACTGCTCCCGCATTTTGTGTTTTTCCATCCATGAAAGAGGCATCCAGTTCATTGGTTCCGGCATTTGTAAATACTGCTCCTTTCCCCGCGTTGAAATACGGAGTGTCTTCCAGGTGCATGATGGTTTGTTCCACTGCATCCATGCTAGACCCTCCATTTTTCAAAATGGTCTCGCCAATATTTAAGGCTTCATTTAGTGCTGCTCGAATGGCCTTCTCTTTTTCTTCCGTCATATTTTCTCGCAATATGGTACCCGCTCCACCGTGTATGGCAATGGCATATTCTGCCTTTGGTACCTCAGGACTCGAAGCGACATCGCTGGATGGTTCGTCGGAAGAGGGAGCGGAACACGTCCAGAATAACAAGCCACACAATAAATAAAAAATTGGTCTCATGATACGTTCAATTTTGATCAATGGATATTTCGAAATGAATCCGTTGGTCTAAAATAGT